>JAYRDY010000108.1:6946-7249 GCA_041909215.1 Cloacibacterium sp.
AAATATTAAAAATTTTAGCCAACTCATTTACAAAAGCAATATTAATATCTCGTTGTGAGTTTTCAATTACTTTTGCTGCTTCTGCAACTTTGATGGTAGGCGCCAAATGCGTTCCAGCAGTAATAATAGACTGATATAATGCATTAACTTTATTTCCTATTTCAGGTGTAGAGCCAGAGGTCACTTTAAGGATTTTTTCTACTGTATGCTCTTTATCTCCTGGATTAATGCGCTCTGGAGAATAACCTGCAAAAAAATCTACATTAAATTTCAATCCCGATACTTTTTCCAAAACAGGGATAC
>JAYRDY010000109.1:0-7235 GCA_041909215.1 Cloacibacterium sp.
CAAATAAAATCGGATTCTTTCCGTAAAAGAAGACAATTGTATTTTCAACAAAAATTACTAAATTTATAACCTAAAATACTCCTTAAGGATTTATTCCAAAATGTCTAAGTTAGTTTGAAGACATACAGAATCAGTTAAGTTGTACCAATTATTTTTATCTAGATAATGTTCTATAGTTTTAAGGTATGGTCTGATTATAAAAGATTTCTTCTTTTCTTCATATAACTTAACTGTCTGATTATGTATATCAACTAATAGATTCTCACCAAGTTGTTTAACCTGTTCATCATCTTGAACAAGTAATATTTGACTTAGTTTAAATTTTATATTGAATAACCTCTCTGCTAGAGATATTTGCCTATTAGGTTCTGCACCTTGAGGATTTTCTTTAAAAAACTCAAAGTTTTGACAAAAATCTAAAATGAGAAACTCTTTTTTATGATTTTCAAATCCAAAGAGATTATTACATAATCTAGTCCCTCTACCTATCATCTGCCAAAATTTAACCTTACTTTTTACAGGTTTCAGAAATACCAAGTTAACTACTTCTGGAACATCTATTCCTGTATCTAGCATATCTACAGAACAAGCAATCTGAGGTTCTTTATGTTTGATTTTAAAATCATTAAGTAAATCATGTCTATAAGAAACAGTATAATCTATTACAGATAAAAATTTCCCTCCATATTCTGGATAGTTAAGATCAAATCTTTTTCTTATAAATTCTGCATGTTCATTTTTCTTAGCAAAAATTATAGTTTTACCTAGCTTATTTCCCCCATCTACTTTAATACCATGCTCCATTAAATATTCTAAAATAGCATCTGCTGTATTGGTATTATAAATCCATTGATCTAATGCTGTAGCTTCTATTTCATCTGGAAACTCTCCTGTAATTGGGTCTCCAAATTTTTCTTCATATTCTTTTTGTTCTTCTAGAGACAATTCATCATATTTAATTCCATCTCTATGGAATTTAGTCTGTACAGAAAATGATTTATAAGGTACTAAATAGCCATCTTCTATAGCTTTAGTTAGGTCATAGTTATAAGTAGGATTACCACTTGGTAAACCAAATAACTCATAAGTATTTTTCTCTGATTCAAAATCTATTGGAGTAGCTGTAAGACCAATTTTAATTCCATCAAAATAATTAAAAATGGCTTTGTACTTATTATAAATAGACCTGTGTATTTCATCAAAAATTACTACATCAAAATGTCCTACTCCATAGGCTCTTTTTTCTCCATCTTTCTCATTATCAATAAGATTAATAAGTGTTTGGTAAGTAGAGAATACTATTCTACTACCTAAATCTTCTTTTTCTTCTCTTAAGTCTACTGATGGTAGGTTAGGTAATAGGTCATTTAGGTTATTTTTAGCCTGGGTTACAAGTGCAGTTCTATCTGCTAGAAATAAAATTTTCTTTGCCCAATTAGCTTTAGATAATACATCTATTATAGATGCAGCAGTTCTAGTTTTACCTGTACCTGTTGCCATAACAAGAAGTGCACCTCTATGTCTTGTTTCTAATCTATCTGCAACAGCTTTAATAGCTTCTATCTGATAATACCTGTTGGTGATATCTTCATTAATGGTAATATCATTAAGATGGTGTCTTGAGGTTCTTCTTTGTATATTGAGTTGTAGCTCTTCTTTAGTATAATACCCATTAACAGGTCTTATAGGATAATACCAATCATAGAAAGATATTTCATATCCATTGGTTAGAAATATATTAGGCAGTTGTCCAAATATTTTTTCTAAACATTTTGCATATAACTCAGCCTGATGTCTTCCTGAATGTTGACTTTTAGAAGTTCTTTTAGCTTCTACTACAGCTAAAGGTTTACCATCATTACCCCAAAGTACATAATCTGCAAAACCTTCATCTTTAGTATTAGGCATTCCTTCTACCCTAAATTCTTTTACATTAGATTGAGATAAATCCCATCCCATTTCCTCTAGCATATAATCTATAAGAAGCTCTCTAGTTTTAGCTTCATTTGGATCTACAGGAGGAAGAACTGTTTTTTGAGTTTCTTTTCTATATTTCTCAAGAGCTTTTTGTTCATCTTGAGTTTTCTTTTCTAATTCTGTTTTAGTCTGTAGTTCCTCTTGTAACTTTTTAATAGTTTCTTTTTGAGCTACTACTTGGCTAGAAAAAGAAGGAGGGATTAGACTTTCATCAAATATAGGTTTAGTAATATGGTCTCCAGAGTAAAGAGTCATTAGGTAATAACTTACAGTATGTAATAGCTGTAAGGTATGTATAGCCTGTTCCTCTGTGATTTTAGACTTACCTGTGTTATGAACCGTTTTATTACCTAACTGTCTAATACCATGCATCATATTGATTAAGGTAGTGTTCCCTAAAATCTCAATGAATTCTGGCTCTTTCATTAGAGAGTAGATAGAGGTATCATAAGGTAATTTTAAGTTGGGTTCACTTTCATAAATAAAATGCACCCAATTTTCTAGAGTTTTTCTTAAGAATAACCCTGCAATATCTAAATTCTCATGTATATATTTCTCTGCTTCTTTAGCAGAGTACATGATAGATTCAAATTGAGATGGATAGTTTCTGAAGTTACTCACAGTTAATTAGTTTGGCTAAAATTAAGAATTTATTTGGTATTAGACTCTAAAATTTTTTCTGACAGGGTTTTATATTTTTTGATTAGATATAATTTAGATATAATTATGAATTAAAATTAAAACTTTCTTGCAATAAAGCCTGAAATAAATCTTCTGATTCTTGAGCTTGTTTTTTAGCTAAAGCTTTTTGAGTTTCTATATTTTTAATCTTTTCAGTAAATTGGTTTTGTAGAGATATTGGAGGTAAAATAACTTTATAATCTCTTAAAGTATCCATATTTACTCTAGGCATTTTAGCCCCTGCAACTTTTTCTTCTATGTATTTAACAAAATATGAGCTTCTTAGTAAGTGGCATAAAAAATACCTATTCAATTTATCCTTTCTTGGATTCAGGGGAACTAGCTCTGATGTGGCATAGCCAGAAATATCTGGCAATACAACTTTATTGAGATAAGGTCTTAATTTAGAATATAAGACCTGTTCTTCATTAAAAGTAATTGTTGAGTTATTAATTTCACTTCTTTCAACCCAATATTTATTGATTATTTCTCCTGTGTGTGAAACCACCATATCTAAATTTAATAACCAAAACTTATTATTGGTTTCATTAATTTTACCATCATATTTTTTGAAAGGTGCAACTACATTAAGTTTCTCAACCTCCCAACCCTTTTCATTTTGTACAGGGTCTCCAAACATGTCAATAAAAATAGCTTGAGTTAGCTCATCATATTGAGCTAGTAGCTCTTGGTCTTTTTTTCTAAGTAAATCTGCTGTATCTAATTTTTCTGCAATTACTTTTTGTTGTTCTAGTGGAGGTAGGGGAATTTGGAAACTTAGAATGTTATCCAATTTTATGTAATTTGTAGCAGAACCTACCTGCATTTTATTTGTTTGCTTTCTCCACTCTTTTTTTAAGAAATAATAAAGATACTTAACATGTACATTTATACTGTGCAAAATGTATGTTCTCTGATATGCTTCAAGTTTTCCTTTATAATATAAAACCTCACCAACATTTGCCCCATTTCCTGGTAATATTATAACTTCATCTTCAAATGAGTAGGTATCTGTCCAAGATGGTTCAAGTGCACAAGTGAAAAATTTATATTTTCCATTTTTTTTGGCATGATTTGCATCATACTTACCTGTTTTAACATCAAGTATATCTTTTAAATACACATAACTCATTACAGTAGTTCTTTTAAATTTTTCAATAAAATCATTCTTTGTTCATCCAACATCTGAATCTCAGCAATTATATCTACAGGTTTAGCATATACTTTTTGTTCAAAGATTACCTCTTTGTATTTGTTAATACTTAAGTCATATCCATTATCTGCAATTTCCTTTTTAGAAACAAAGAAACTTTTCTCAGTTCTTGCTCTATCTAGTTCTTTATCTCTTGTGTGGTATCTAGTAATAATATCTGGGATATCATTTTCTTTAACTACAGTTCTCTTATCATCTAGGCTATAACCATCAGCTTTCATATCATAAAACCAAACATTATCTGTACCACCTGCATTGGTTTTAGTAAAAATAAGAATAGCTGTAGAAACTCCTGCATAAGGTTTAAATACTCCACTAGGCATAGATATTACTGCTTCTAAAGTTTGATTTTCTACTATTTCTTTTCTTATTTTTTTATGAGCTGTAGAAGAACCAAATAATACTCCATCTGGTACAATAACTGCACATCTGCCACCTACCTTAAGTCCTTTAAGGATTAACCCTAAAAAGAGTAACTCTGTTTTTTTAGAATCTACATAAGCTATTACTTTTTCATCTACTGCATCTTTATCTAAACTACCTTTAAATGGTGGATTAGCTAGTACTAAAGAGACTTTATCCTCAAAATCTGAATTAGCTTGTGACAATGAATCTACATCTTTTAACTGAGGGTTTTCTATACCATGCAGAATAAGGTTCATAGCTCCAATTCTAATCATGGTAGGGTCAAACTCCATTCCTTGAAACATTACATTTTGAAAATGTTCTTGTAGAGCTGGTTTTAATAATTCTTGCTTATAGTTCTTATAGATGTACTCAGCAGAACCTACCAAAAACCCACATGTTCCAGCAGAAGGGTCACATATTACATCATCTAGAGTAGGCTTCATAAGTTCTACCATCATTTTAATAATATGTCTTGGAGTTCTAAACTGTCCATTACTTCCTGCTGTAGATAGCTTACTCAACATATATTCATAAAGATCTCCTTTGGTGTCTTTATCTTCCATATTGATATTATCTAGCATTTCTACAACTTGAGCTAATAATCTAGCTGTAGGAATCATAAAAGCAGCATTCTTCATAAATTTAGAAAAAGAAGCACTTTTACCTCCAAATTCTTTCATAAAATCAAAAACTCCTCCTTCTTTTTGGAATAATCTAAACATCTCTTCTGGAGATAAATTTTTAAAATGACTCCATCTAAGTTGTTTTTTATCTTCCGTATAGATAGGATTAAGCTCTCCAGTAATAATAGATTCTTGTTCAGCTCTTAGTTGTAATTCATCTAATTGCTTGATAAATAGTAGGAAAGTAATCTGCTCTATAACAGAAAGTGGGTTAGATAAACCACCACTATGAAATGCTAACCAAACTTGGTCTATTTTAGCTTGTAATTCTTGTGTAAACATGTTTATTATTGAGTAGGTAAAGATAAATTTTTTATCTCTATAGCCCAAATAATTAGATATGGGCTTGGTTTATTAAAATTAAAATCCCTGCTGTGTGCAGGGATATTACTTTATAAAATGTTACTTATTAAACCATTTAGCTAGTCTTCTTTTAGTTCTGTCAAAAGCTGTTTGTTCCCAGATAACTTCAAAACCATTCCAAAACACTCTAATTTGATTACCATTATCTCTATAAAAAACAAATTTCAAATCTTTATGCTGAACATATACATTATTTACATTGGTAGATTCAGATAAATATTTAGATTGTCCTTCTCTTACTTTTTCTAATCTTGCTAAAACATCTTGAGCTTCTGAAAGTGGTATATATCTAAATGCATAAGCATTACCTAAATTTCCATTTTGATCTCTATTCTCTCCAAAAAAAGCTAATAAAAGACCTCTTTCATTAATTTCATCACAGTTAAAAGCAACAGAAATTAACCCCCCACTATCATCAGAAGCTAAACTTTCAGTTTCAAATCTAATTTCTCTGCTACCTGCTTCACCAATTATGTAATTGATAATGTATTCTTTAGATCTAAATTGTGAAATTTGTTTAGCCATTTCTTTTTTCTGCATATTAGCAGTTAAAAATGTTAATGCACTAGCAGCAGCTACTCCAACAATAGCAGCATTATTATTTTTTTGAGCATTTAGAATAATAGCACTACAAAGAAATGTGGTTAATAGAATTTTCTTCATTTTGATTATTAATTTTTTTCAATATTAATAAATAAAATTGTTATAATAAAATGTTTTTTTATAGTAAATCAAAAAAAGCCCTGCATGTTACTGTCAGGGCTAAAATTAACTCAAAAACCAATGATAATTAGAATTACCATTGAGAGTTTTTTGAATACCTTTTGTGAATTCAAAGGCATTCAAATTCCTATCTAGGAAAGTATCTATATAAGATGATTTATTAGCTTGTGTAAATAGGTTATAAACATCCCATAAATTTATCCTACCATCATCCAATCTACAGAAGTTCTTATCCTCATAATAATCTTTAGCCATAGTATTAATATGACTGTCATTAAAATTAAGCATAGGGATTTTCTGTTTTTCTGATTTAGGTAAATGCTGATATAATCTAGATTTGCCTATAAGTTGTGCAAACTGATGTTCTGATAGATAATCTTGGGTAAATTCCTTCATTTCCATTAGATGTAATTCTGCATTATAATTCTGCATTACTTCAATTACTTTATGTTGTAATTCTGAAGCACTTGAAACCCTTAAATCTTCTTTAAAACCATCTGTATTAATACACATATTAAGACATACTTTATTTTGGAATCCAATAAAAAACTTGAACTTCTCTAAAGTTTTCTTGTTATATAAGTTCTCCAAATTATAACTTCTTACACCACCTACAGAAAGTGTTAGTTCATTTCCATTAATACTATCTACTATAGATGGAATGTTAATTACAAAAGCCATTCTTTCATAATAAATAGTTTTTTGATGATCTAATAAGTCTTTTGCATTGAGATGTATAGCATCAGGAGTTCTACCTTTAATTTGATGACTTACTCTAATTTCTGGTGTAGAAATACTGTGATGTGGAAACACTTTACTTATAGCAGTTAGAACAGATTCTATAAATTCCTGATGTGCTATAGTTTTTTCATTGTCTTTACTAAAGACAGGAATAATACAATCTTGTTTTAAATGATGTAATGGGACTTCTATTGTGTTAGCTACTATAAAAGGTGTAATCTCTTTATCTCTACTTAAATTATTTGGTGAATTACTGGTTAAGTCTATTTTATCTTGTGAGTTAGCTAGCTTAACTTGATTAGTAGAAGTATCTAATATTTCATTCATTTTACTTGGATAGAATTGTATGTCTTCAAACTAACTTAGACATTTTGGAATAAATCCTTAAGGAGTATTTTAGGTTATAAATTTAGTAATTTTTGTTGAAAATACAATTGTCTTCTTTT
>JAYRDY010000110.1:0-7224 GCA_041909215.1 Cloacibacterium sp.
GTTCACGTTTTAAATTCTCTAGCCACTGCAATTCATCAATGTCCCAATCTGAAATTTTACTGTTGATATGAATATTTAATGATTTAATACCAGAATGATATTGCAAACTTCTTATGTCATTTGAAATATTGGCAAGTAATGGATGGATATCATGATTTGTATGACTTAAATTTTCTGGCAGTTGGTTTGTTTTTGCAAACAATAGCCAATCTAAAGCAATATTTCTATCCAAATTTTCTAAATGCCATTGTGTATTTCTATCAATCAAGCATTTAGTACAAGCCACTTCGCAATCACAATGATGTAAAATTTGATAGGATTTTTCCAAAATTTCGTTAATATACAAACCAAATTGCGAAGAGTAACCAGCACCACCTTTTGCTGTATCATAGATAAATATGGTCTGATAATTTTTGTATTGTTTCACACCAAAACCTAATTCAGCTTCTTCAATGGCTAAATATTCTGCTAAAGATTTTGAAAAAATCACGCCTAAAGAATACATTAAAACTTTATCATTGATAGGATTTCCATCTATATTCAAAATTCGTAATTCTGTAAAATCAGTTTTGAATCTTGCTCCTAAAATAACATTGCTTTTTATATGATTTGGATAACCATCACAATTTCTATCACCATTTTCTTTTTCCCCGCCTCGCAATCTTTTATGAGATTCTAATTTTTCATGATAAGTTTCCACTCTTCCACAATCTGAACAAACACTATATCCATTGCCATCTCCTGTGTTGTAAAATAGAATTTCAGAATCTCTATTTTCTCCACTTGATCTAATATCTAAAATGGTATTTTGTTTTTTGTCCCAAGGTTTTACACCCAACAATAGTGGTTCTAAATATTGTGGTTTAGCTCTATCCGAAATTAGTCTTTTAGGAGATGAAGATAAATCTACTGCAAAACCAACTGGCTCAATAAGTTCGGTAAAAGTACCTCTATGATCACCTAAATCTATTCCTTTAAGTGTACCTTGTTCATGACAATGAGGGCAACTATCATGTATATTGTTTTCAACAGGTGGTATGAATTGATAACCACAAGAATTACATCCTTGAACTATATTTTTTTCACCCGTTTCACCCCAATCATTTTTCATAATAATACCTGCAGATTTATAATTTAAACCATCAATCAAAATTGAATTTCCAGGAGCAAATTCAGTTAATGCACTGGTAATTGGGTAAGAAGGATTTTCAAAAAAAAGATTACTTTTCAATCTTCTTTTGATGTCCTCAAAATTGGTATGATCAAATTCTACAATTCCTGTAGGTAAACCGGCATTAGGAAGAAAATTAATCTCTGCTAAATAATTAAGAATAAATTTTTCTAAAAAGTTCTTTTTTCTGTAGGCAACAGCTTTATAGGCTGGGCTATTTTCGCCCATCATTTCTTTTATTTCAAGTAATTTTTTATCAAAACCTTCCATTTGTTTTTGAACATTATTTTTTACTTTCATAAAGTTGTCATATACTTTCATTTTGAGTTGGGAATGGTCTGTATTTTCAAATTCAGTACCTTTTACCAAATCTTTTATTTGTTGATGGTATAATCTAACATCTACGTTATAAATCCAATTCATGAAATTTTCGCCAATATTTGGAGCATCGTCAAAAAAGAAATTTTGAATTTTTTCTTTGATATTCAATCCTGCATTTTGATTAGATTGAATAAAAAGTCCGAAAAGCAAAGAATTGATATGTCTTTCTACAATATTATTGCTATCAAATTTTAAAATAGGAGGTGCAATTTTGTGTTCTAGAGCCCACTTTGGATTATTCATAGTACGCAATCCTATGGGATTTGGAGCGCAGAAAGTTAATGCCAAAGATTTATTTTCGCTACGTCTTCCCGCTCTACCAGCTCTTTGTAGATAGTTTGCAGGCATTGGTGGAACATTGCTCATTACTACTGCAGAAATTCCGCCGATATCAACTCCCATTTCCATTGTGGTAGAACAGCTTAATATATTTATTTCACCATCCTCAAATTGTTTTTCTAAATCTTTAAGTCTTCCTTTTTTTTGTTGAGCAGAATGTTCGCCCGCTAAAAATAGTTTTTCATAACCAAATACTCTTTCATGTAAATTGTTCCATAATCCTTTTTCTCTTGCTTCAATACTATTTTCATCTAACCAATTTTCTATAACATTACGAGGCACTTTGTCATTCTTTTCATTTAATTGTTCTGGATGTGGAAATACTGGAAACTGAATTTCAATATTTTGATTGATGTAATAATTTTCAAGATTTTCAAAAGTTAAATTTCCTTTTATCCATGGAGTATAACCTCTAAAATTTTTGTCAAGCAAACGTTTAGAAACAGGGCATAGAAATTCTTTACCAGCCAATTCAAAACAAGTTTTTTCTATAAAATCAATTTTGTAGCCACCATTATCTTCTTTCAGAATGGTAGATTTTAAAGTATTCCAAATTTTCAGCAATAAATCATTTAATTGATCTTGTTTTTTTGCGTCAATATTTTCTTTGTCGTGCCATTCTTTTCCCAAACCAGCACATATAAGCAATATTAATCTGCTTTGCGTTTTAGATTTAGGATCGAATAAAGTCCATTTTTTTGCGTTTACAATATTTGAATTGTGTGGATAAATGAGTTGTGGTCTATAAAAATTAGTTGAAAAAAGATACATCGATTCATCAAAATCAAAATGAAATTGATGTCGTAAAATATAGTCTGCGGAAATTTTTAATAAATCTTTCCATTCTGCTAAATTAATTCCTAATTCTTTGGCTTCATCTGGTAATGTTAAATTGTCAAAAGATGGATAAACAAGGTTTACTAGTCCCAAATTTTCCAAAGAACGTTCTCTTTTTAATCTTCTCGCAAACTGGTCATATAATAAACTTTTTGCATAAGAATCTTGTTGTGTGGTAAAGTCTCTGCCTTTTGCTGCTTTTACAAAAAGGGTTTTAAAATCTTGTTTTGTTTTTATATGATTTATTACATCTTTCCAAGTAACTCTGAAAGTTGAAAAATCTGAAATCCCGTTATTTGCAATTTGTCTTTCAATTTCTTCTAACTGGGTTTCGTAACCTTTTTTCATAAAAGGCATAGCTGTGTCAATTAGTTCGAGTAACTGAACTCTGGCTTGATGCAATTCCTCAATAGTTGCATCTGGTTTATTTTCCTTATATTTTTTTATTAAAAAATGATAAACATGAAATCTAGTCCAGTCATTTTCTGCATCTATATTTATTTGAGCCGCAATTTTTGCTGTTCCTTGTCTGCTGTCTGTAAAAGAGATGTATTTTTTACCATCAAATAAAGTAAGAGCAGATTTTTCTTTTTTCTCTTGCGTTTGTTCTAAAATAATATCAGATAAAATACGGTTGGTAAAAGCAGATGAAATTCTGAAATGAATAGGGCTATCGTTTCCACTTCCACAAAATGGACATTTGCCATCTTCAATCATAATTAAATCATCGCCTTTAGTCTTGTCAATTGTACCGTTTTGCTCAATAGAACAAGTGTAATACTCTTTATTTGTAAGCCTTTGATTTGGTTTATTTTTAATAAATCGAACTACTGAAGTTTGTTGATTATTTTTAATTTCATTCTCATCATCAGTATCTACTTGGAATGCTTCATATCCTTTAGTTGCTTTTTGTGTAATCTTGCCTTGAGCATTTTCACCTTCCAACATCATATTTCCACAACTTCTACAAGCCACCAATTCAATCATTGGAAAACCACATTCACAGTTTTTTTCTGCAATTGTAGTCATCGTTCCAAGTGCTTTAGTTGGTTTATGATGTTCATGTTTGGTACAATTTGGATTCGTACAAACATAAACGCCACCAATTCCTCTTGTAAAAAAATGGCCTCTTACTGGTAAAAGATTTTCTTCATTTATTTGTTGATCTGCAACTAAATCAATAGCTTTTAACTGTTCGTATTTATCCTTAATTCCTAAAATAGCACCAATTTCTTTTTGTGTAAATCCTTTATTTTCTAATAGCTTGTTGCGAAGGGTAATTATTTTTTGAGAAGTAATGACATTTGAAACATCTTTAATGTCCTTATCATTAATATAATTATTTACTCTTCTACCTTGTATTACTTCTATTTGGTCAGTAGAAATTCCGCACAAATTTGACATGAATTTTTTAAGAACCTCGGTGTTACCATCACCTACAGTTGCAGAAGTGATGGCAAATCTTACATTTTTAATTTCTACTCCAAAAGCAGAAATAACTCTTCTAATTAGAAGTGCCATTTCTGCGGCTTTAGAACCAGTAAGTGTATGAGCCTCATCTAACAAAATCCATCGAAGTTTCCCTTGAGATTTTTGAATAATAGGCACATCTGCATTTCTTACCAGCATATATTCTAACATAGTGGGATTGGTAAATAAAATTTGCGGAGGAGTTTCTCTTATTTGTTCTCTAGAAATTAATTGAGGGATTGCTTTTATCTTTTCTGGATTTTTTGCAGAATTTTCTGTAGAACCTGTTAGAAGTGCGTAATTAATTCCGCCTAATGCTTTACACCAAGCATTCATTCTTTTTTGTTGACTTGCAATAAGCGCGTTTAATGGATACAGAAAAATAGCATTTACACCTTCTTTATTATTACAATTTTCATAAATATCATGTAAAACAGGGAGCATGAAACATTCTGTTTTTCCAGAGCCAGTTCCTGTAGTTACTGCAATTGATTTTTTATCGTTAAGTAATGTTTTCCAACTTTTTAATTGATGTTTATAAGGATGCCTAGTTTTAGGAAATTGAAATTCAGAATCTTTAATTTTATCTAGTGCATTGATAAAGTCTTTTTTGAAAACCGAATTAGTATTTTCAAAATTTACATCGGCTTGTTCCCAAGGGAAAGTTCCCTGAAAAACTGCATCAGCAATAATGGGTTGTTCAGATAAGAGATATTTGAAATAGTCTTGCATTTCTTTATCACCAGTTGCCCAAAGTGAAAGGATTGCATCTTTTAATCGGTTTTCGGTTTTCGTATAAAATTTTTCGAAATTCATAAGTATTAGTTTTGTGTTTTTAAGGTGTGTAAAATAATGTGATTGTAGAAATCAGGCGTTAAATATTGTGAATATTGAATGTTTCGTCTTATTTTTTCTCTGAAATCATCTCCACCCCAAATTGGATAATCTGTTTTAATGTTAAGAATTGATTCTGCAACAGCAATTGGTGAATTAATTAATAAAAAGATGTTTTGATGGCCATCTTTTGGGATTTTGTAATATTCATTTACTCTTGGAATACTTCTGGGCAATCCATTCAAAACCTTGGAGTTTAATTTAGACCTTACTTCAATAATATTAGGATTAAGTACAGGTGAAACATTTGGTTTTGTATCATTAAGAAAATGTGGAATTTGTTCCAAATTATTATTAGCAAAATATTTTGATAAAGTGTCAAAAACTAATGGGAAATTATCCCATCTTATTAATTCGCAAATTTCATTAAGGGCAAGTTTCCAATCTTCCTTTTTTATCCAATGGAAACAGATTCCTAAATCTTTTTCTAATTCAGGAATGGTTTTCTGGATATATTCATCAATGTCTAATTGATTAATTCCCAAAAAGAAAAATGCTCTAGCTAAAACTAGTGAACTTCTAGAAATTGATCTAATTTGATCAAAAGTAGAAAAAGGCAAATTGTGATTGATACAAATATTAAAATAAGCTAAAAGTTCTTTCCAAGAATCAGATTGAAAGTTTGAATTTTCAAAATTTTGATGATAGGTTTCAATTCTTTCATTTTTGTCTTTTCCAATAAAGTCTTTATCAGTATTTACAAAACGAGGCATGAGTTGTGTTTTGTTACTATTTGAAGAAATAATGATAAATTGGTTGGTAAATTCACATTCAGGAATTTTGTAAATATTCTCAATAAAAGATAATGGAATCAGATATATTTGTTCTGGTTTACAATTTAAAGGTATGGCAAAAAGTTCCAATTCATCATTAGAATTATTAATTTTTACCTTTCTCTCTGTTTGTTCTTCCACGTCTAAAGTATGCGTAAACCCAGAAATATAGTAGGTTTTACTTTTATTTCCTGATAACAATTCTATTTTTACTCTATTTTTATAATCCATTGCGTCCGCCAAATAATACAACCTTAATAATTCATCTTTAAAGGAAATTAATGGGAGCAAACTAATTTCAGATTCCTTTATTATCACCACTTCACTTCTTAATTCATTTTGCATTTTGATTAATGCTTTTGCATTTGTTGGAGTTAAAATTCTAATTCCATGGAGGTTTTTAAAAGTTATCTTTTCATCTTCATTTATTATTTTCCCCTCATTATCCAGTAGTTCAATGCCTTTGAAAGGAGATTCTAAATCAAAAACTAAACTTTTTGAAGTTCCTATTTTTAAGCTAGCTTTTATACTTTTTGGTATTTTGAAAAATTCTTGATTTAATTGGAGCGAAAAATCATTTTCATTCTTTTCAATTTTTAGAAGTGGAGTTTCTTCTAACCTGAAATTAAACTGATTATTTCTAATATTTACATTTGCAAAATTTATTGTTTGATTGGCAAAAATAACGTCAAGTTTACCAATATTGTAACAAAAATCATAAGAAATAATTCCGTCTTTTTCAATTTTTAAATCAACACATCCTACAGGAAAATTGTTCATTTTTGATAAGTCTTGCCATTCTTGAAATGGATCATGATATTTTGCAAAAACTTTATAATTACTAGATGAAATTTTCTCATTTTTCTCATTGTACAACAAAATTTCAGGTTTATTTCTTACTATTGGCATATTAGAATTCAAAATCCAATATGGTTTTTGACTGATTATCGCCCAATCAAAAGAAGAAACATTGGTTTTGTATATTCTTTTTTTGTGATTTTCACCATTTACAATTTCAATTTCTCCTTCAAATAGGGTGTAGTTTACATTTGTGTTATTAATTTTTAAAGTCTTGAATTCTTTTTCAGATGTCCAAATTTCAGGATGTAAAAGGAGTGCTTTTTCAGATGAAACGCCGTTACTTTTTACTAATTTCCAGTTATTTTCTGATATTGGAAACCATAACGTTGGTCTTTCTAAATTAGGTATTGTTTGAATAAAATCTTTAACTTCAATCTTTTCATCATTAGTCATCACATAAGCCAATGGAAGAATCGGTTCACCATTCCAAATTTCTTCCGATTGATTGTGCCAATCTGTTTTATAATCACCATTTAGCATTTTTATAAAAGTACAAAT
>JAYRDY010000111.1:0-7189 GCA_041909215.1 Cloacibacterium sp.
TGCTTCGTTTTAGCCAGTTCCAAACAAAATACGGGTAAAACCACCTTTTTAAGATTTTTAATTCCTAAAGCACTAAAGAATTACTATTCTGAAAATGTTTCGGTGGACAAAGACGGCATTATTGCGATTTGTAAGAATTTTATTTTGAACGCCGATGAACTTTCTGTGTTGTCCAAATCTGATGTCAATACTTTAAAATCTTATATCTCAATGAATGGGGCAAAAGTAAGAGTGCCTTATGGAAGAAAACCTGAAAACTTCGACAGAATTTGCTCCTTCGTTGCCTCCACTAACAGAAAAGATTTTCTCACCGATGAAACTGGAAGTGTTCGATGGTTGGTATTTGAAGTTATCAATATTGATTTCAACTATTCCAAAGAAATAGACATGGACAAAGTTTGGTCTCAGGCTTACTATAATGCTTTTAAAAGAAAAGATTATCAGCCAGAAATGACTTTGGAAGATATAGAAGCTAATGAACTCCGAAATGAGCAATTCTCTCAGGTTACTTTAGAACAGGAAATAGTAATGGCGCATTTTGAAAAATCAAAGGAACTAAAAGATTTTCTTACCGCCACCGATATTGTGGTAGCTATGAATATAGCTCTCAATCTAAAATTGAACAATATCAGAGTGGGAAAAGCTCTTACCAAACTCAAATATGAAAGAATCAAACATCCGAAACTTCAAGTTTATGGATACCTAATCAAACGAAAAATTTAAAAACAATAGCTACCTAATTACCTACATACCTAAATCAATATAAAAGTCTAATTATCAAATAATTGATTAGGTAATATCATACCTATTCCATTACCCAATCTTACCAAAACATGAAAAACAGTTCATTTCAGGTAGGATAAGGCAATATTAAAACTCTGTTTAAGTGATTGATAATCAACCAAAAGGCAAGTAGGTGAATAGAAATGGTAAAAAAAATTTAATAAACACTTTAAAAAATTAAAAACACAAAATATGAATTGCAAACAAGCGAACGAAAATATCAGCATCAGGGAAGTACTGGAAAGTTTTTCTTTGTTCCCGAGCAAAGAACATCCGAAAACAGCCTATTATTTTGCTATCAACCGACAAGAACGGACGCCAAGTTTATTGGTAAATTATGTGAAAAATATTGCCTTTGATTTTGGCACAGGAAAACAATACGATGTCGTGTCCATTGTTCAGGAATTCAAACAATGCACTGTATCCGATGCCCTTGAATATCTGAAGCAATTTGATTTTTCATTTCAAAAGCAAAAAGAAGATTTAAGGAATCTAAATGAAGAAAAGAAATCCTATCAAATTTTAGAAGTAAAAGAAATCACGCATCCAGCACTTTTGGAATATTTGAAAGAAAGAAATTTGGAAACTCAAAAATCAGAATTAGAAGAAATCCATTATCAGATAGAAGACAAAACCTATTTTGCAATGGCTTTCAAAAATGATTCCGGAGGCTATGAAATCCGGAACAAATATCTGAAAATTGCATTGGGCAAAAAAAATATTACCACGATCAAAAATGATTCGGAAACTTTGAAAATCTTTGAAGGATTTAGTGATTATTTATCTTACCAAATTCTCAAAAATAAAGATCAAAATTTCTCATCTGAAACCTCCGATTTCGTGATTTTAAATTCTGTTTCGATGGCATTTAAAATTGGAAAATCATTAGAGAATTATCAAAAGATTGAGCTGTATTTAGACAACGATGAAGCAGGGAATTTACTCGTGGAAAAATTAAACAAACTCCATTCTAATGTTCACGACCAAAGAAAATATTACAAAGATTTTAAAGACTTGAATGAATATTTAGCTTCTAAAATAGCAGAAGAACAGATTCATATTGAAGAGAAACGAACTTATAAAATGCGGCGGTAAATTTTATGCTTGATGTTAGTGCAAAAAGTACGTAAAGTTTACCATAAGCATTCGCTAATGGTCACTTTCCACTTTTTGGTTTCTCCTATCGTCGAAACAGAATTAAAGAAAAAGATTAAAATAAATACAGCTCAAATTTTAAATCAATACTTAGAATTAATTCTAAAAAACATTAAACACCCCGATCGTAAAATCTTAAAAATTATTCAAAAACATTTAAAAAACAACATCAGATGAAACAAGATTTTTTAACCGAATTTATTGCCAAAGCCAAAGAAGATCAAGAGAAGATTCTTGCTTTAGAAAAGAGAAAAAAACACTTTCAAAACATCGGGAGAAAAGGCGGATTGGTGAAGAAAAAAGCAGCTCCTTTTTCAAAGATTATTTCTACAAAAGTAACCGAAAAAGAATATCAGAAAATTCAAGAAAAAGCAGAAGAACTCCATCTCAAACTTTCCAAATATGCACGATTGGTTTTAACCGAACAAGAACTTAAAATCAATGAATTTAAAACCGATGAAATCTTACTCCAATACGGAAATCATTTTATCAGAATATCCAATCTGCTCCGAAACCGAGAATGGAATGAGTTTGAAAATAAGAAAGAAATTCTGAATGAAATTCAAACCGTCACTAAATTAATAAGAAAATATCTATATCAAAAAATCATCGAAAATGAACAATTCAGCAACGACGAGAAGAATCAGTAAAATAGCCATTGAATATAATGGAAATGATAAAGGCACAGCAGAAATGGTGTATTCCAATAATCTTTTGTCTGACAACGCCGAACTTCAATTCCAGGAGATGAAAGCCGTTGCAGAAAGAAATTCAAAAATTAAGAATTGGGCATTGACAGGCTATATTTCCCCGGAGCAAACCAAAGAAAATGAAATATCCAATAGCCAACTCATAGAATTGACTTTAAAAGCTTTGCAGAAAGTCGGGGTTACAGATGACAATCAAATAAGATTGGATATTCACAATTCCACTAAGCATAAACATATCCATTTTGTGGTGAACCGTGTCAATACGAATGGCATCAATACCATTGAAGCCCACAAAATCGGCGAACGCTTTGGTAAGGCAGTGAGAGAAGTTTGCAAAGAAATGAATCTGAAAACCGATTTAGAAATCGGGATGGAAAAGAAAACTCAAATGCTGAAAGATTTGAATGAGGTTTTAAAAACTGCAAGATCCTTTGAAGAATTAAAAGAACTGATGAAACAGAAAGGCTACCGAGTGACTTTATCGGAAAATCAGAAAGTAGGAGTTTCAGGAATGCGGATTGTGAAGCACTCGGATATTAACACGGAAACAAAAAAGGACTATCAGGCAGGTTATAAACTTTCAGAGATTACGAATAAGCTCAAAATCAAGGATATTAAAGAAATACTGTCGAGTAATCTCCAACAGAGTGAAAATCATCAAATTAACAAAAGCAGATTTAGATACTAAATTTAAAATGACTATTAACATAGAAAAAATTAAAACAATGCAAGAAAATCAGAATAATCAGGAACAAAATTTTAATGAAAATCAACCGATAGACAATGGAATGGAGATTCTAAAAAGAGTGATTCAATCCAATGAAGAGAATATTGAATTAATGGTGAATTTTAGTCATAATGTAGAAGACCTTGCCAATATTGTTGGGCATTTAGAATCTACTGTGAGAACCGCTAACTACAATATCAATGTATTAGAAAGAATGAAAAATGAGTTTCTGGAGCGATTCAAGCAACTTATTGGAACAATTCCTAAAAGTATAGATGCTCATTTATCGGAACAGTCTATTTTAAAAATGGATGAACTTTCTGAAAAATTAGAGAAGTTTGAAAAAAATAAGAAGTTTAATGAAAAGTTTAATCTAACGGCATTATCAATGTTTGTGCTATCTGTATTGGTTATGTTTATATGTTTTTACTTTGCAAAGCAATTTTATCAAACAAGTATCCAAACCAAAATGGAAATCAGAGCAAAATTGCTTCAAGAAATCAAAAATGACAAGAAAGAAATTTACAACAAAAGTGAAATAGAACAACTTCAATACAACACCGATCTCATCAATAAATGGATGAATAAAAATCCAAAAGATGCTGAGAAGTTTTTGAAATTTAAAGATGGATATGAGGCGAGGTGATTGTAATAATATAACACTGATACAATTTGGCTGACCTACTTTTTAAAATTACAGATAACGGTTCGGGGCTTTGCGAGAGAGCGGATTTTATGCACTAACTCTCAACCGAAGCTCGGACTTCAAAGATAGCGAAAAAGTTTGATACGAAGCACTTAACCCGCTCTCTTGCAAAACCCTTGTTATAGGCATACCCCTTTATTTACAGTTGGTTTTTCGTCTGTTAGTTTTGCGTTGGCTTGGTAGCTCTTTTGCATTTTTTGTTTGATTTTGTGCGGTTGGAAGAATGCAAATGTGCTACTAAAAGCGTTGGGTTAAGTTTTAGATTGCTTACGAAGTCCAATTACAGCATTTTGAATGTCTTGTTTAGCTTCCTTGTTACTCCACTCTTTCCAAAACTTTATCGTTGCACTGTCTGGTTTAATTGTCGGTTCGGAAATTAGAACTCTTGTCGGCAATAGTGAAGCATCTCCAACTATCAATGCTTCTCCAATATCCAGAATTGGAAGCACTTCTGTCAAACCTGTGAGATTGTCAGGTAAAAGTCTTTTAATTACTGCTTGGTCTTCCGCATTGGAAAGTCGTAACGAAATGAAGTTGTTACATTGACTTAAAACAGTTCTATTTACTTCGGCTGGTCGTTGGCTGATTACTGTTAAACTAACTCCGTATTTTCTACCTTCTTTTGCAATTCTCTCAAAACTTTTCAAGCCAAGTTCGGAAGCACTATCTTGATTGGTTCTTTCGGGAATGTATAAATGTGCTTCATCACAAAGTAAACAAATTGGGTGTTGGTTTTCTTTTGTTGTCCATTGTTGAACGGTAAACACAAGTCTTGCTACTAATCCAATTACCAACGGTAAAACATCTGATGGCACTTCTGAGAAATCTATAATTTTTACACCTGATTTATTGCCGTTAAGCTCTGAACCGTGCATTAATACACTACAAAAATCATTCAACCAATCTAATTGTAATTCATCTTCTGAAATTTGGAATAAAAAACCTAAGCGTTTATCCTGACTTTTAGCTTCCAATCGTTGAATAAATCTTGTCAATTTTCCAAAGAAAGGACCTTGTTTATCTCCTCGTGAACCCGCAACCATTTCTTCGTCAAGTCGGATTAATTCTTGGATAACATTTTCAATTTTGTATGGAACAGGGCTATCAATTGTTATACTATCTTTGAAAACGGTATCTTTTATTTCTTCAAGGTATTTTTGTTTCTCGGTAAATACAGTTTTAGAAAAAAGCATTGCTTGGTTGGGAGCATTGCTATCACTTCTATCAAGCAACATTGCCAACATTTCTTCGTAGGTCAATAACCAATAGGGTAGCATTAAAACACCGTTTGCAAGATTTCCTGTTTTTCCTAAATCGGAAGGATTTGCAATTCTAAAATGCTGTATTCCGTTTGCTTTGAAATTCGCTCCGCTGTATTCTCCGTGAATGTCAAACAAAATAGAATTTGCCATTGGTAATTTTGCAATCTGTTCAATGATTTTGGCTACACACCAAGATTTACCTGAACCTGTACTACCAACAATGACAGCGTGTCTTTGAAAGAGTTTATCTCCGTCCAAAAACGCTTCTGCGTTTTCATCAATAGAATATTTTCCGATTGAAAGAGGAATTGCATAATTCTCTTTTGTGGAAATAGTTTGCATAAACTTGGTAATATTCTCTCCGTCTATCGGGAAACATTTAGCTTCAATTTCGGGAACAGTATCAAGCGTTCTCTTAAATACATTTTCTTTTTCTCCGTGCTTATTCAATAGTGTACCGATTAAGTTAACTTTCAGAATGTTTTCTGTAAAAAGAAAGTTGTTTAAACCTAAATCATCTCCTGTCGGTTGTTCTTCATCTGACGCTTTACGTGTTATTCGGTTGATGATACCAATTAAATGCTGACCTGCTTTAGAGCTTTGAATAGCAACTAAGTGATTTACTTGTAGCTTTCTAAGTTTTTCGAGTTCATCAACTTTTATGATTAGCGTTGCCGTATCAACGCTAAAAACTGTTCCGATAGAAGATCTATCTTCAAAAGTGAATATTGCCATATCTTTTTATTCTATTAGTTTTAAATATTCAGCCAAGTTCCAATAGCTAACATCTTTAATTATATGCTCTCCTTGACTTGACGAATATATTTTGGTATCAGTACCGTTATTTTCTTCTATTAAGACGTAATTTTTACAACCTCCGTCAATTATTGCTTCTTTCGTTTTTATGGTAAGTTCTTTTGTAATCACAATGATTGGTTTTGTCTTAATCTGTTGGATTAGTTTTGGTTGAACGTGAATATCATTAAAGCCATAACCAATACATAGAAATCCATTTGCATTTTGAATTTCATTGTCTGCTTGTGCAAATATGGTTCTGTATGGTTCGTTATGCGTTTCAAAATATTTACTCAATCCTGGCGTTACAATCAAAGGTTTGTAATCTTGTGGAATATCTTTGCGTAAAGGCAAGTGAATATGCTCTTTTGTATGTGCTTCAAACCAATCCAAAGAACCGTGAACTTTCCAAATGTTTACTTGACCGCTATAACCTTTTCTGTTTACCAAAGTATTTGTGTGAATGTTATCAGAGAAATGACCAATGTAATTTTGAGCATAACCTGTACAAATAAATGCTTCGGCTGTACTTGCACTATATTCTGCAATGCGGTCATAGTTGGTTGTAACTATGGAAAGTTTTCTATCTGTCGTTGAAAGCAAGTGTTTCATCAGATTTACCAAAGGAACTTCTTTCCCTTTTAAAACAAATTGTTCATACGCTTTTAAATCTGCTTCTGCAATTAGTTCCCAAGTTGCTTTAATTACTGCTTTAAGAACATTTTCGTTAAGTTGTATTCCTAATAACGCTTTTTCTAAATCATTACTTTCATCAAGCCCTTTCTTAAATGTTTCAAATTGTTCTTTGTCCGTATCGTTATCAAAAGACAATGTGTTTTTTAAATGTTCGCCAAGTGTCCACATCGAGGGCAAACCGAAAGGAACAGAAGCACCACTGCCCAAAATGACTAATGGGATTTTATTTGTCCAATCTTGAAGTTGTTTTAAAAGTGAGTCAAAGTCCATTTATATCGTAATTTCGTACTTGTCAATTAAAAATTCATCAACTTCCTCTTTTGTAGCTCCATTGGACAAAAAATATCTGTCTTGT
>JAYRDY010000112.1:0-7111 GCA_041909215.1 Cloacibacterium sp.
CCATTGGTTACAGAAATTGGCTTGTCTGCATCTAATTGAGCGCCAATTAATCCTGATAAATTTGGGTTTAAACTGCTTGATATTTTTGCCTCAAATATATATGATTCGCCTTTATTTAAAGATATTGTTTTGCTGTCATCTGTACTTCCATCAGAAAAAATAACATTTGGATCGTAATCATTAAGAGTAATTGTGGTTTTATCTTCTGTGGCAATAACGCCAATCATAGCATTTAATATTCTATTGGTATTTTCACTACGATTGAGGTATTGTTCTCCCATGCCAATAAAGAAATTATTTCCTAATGCAGATTTTCCTTTAGAAGTAATAATTTCTGCGTGGTTCGGAACGGAAAATCTTATATTGGCAAAGAATTTTTTGTCTCCTACGACATGTAGCCCCATGGTATTTTTGGTATTGATGAGGTTTTCGTCTGTAGTTATAATATAATCTCTTGGGATGGAATATTTTTGAGGATTTCCCTTGCTTAGATTATCAATTGTTGCAATTAGAGTTTTATTGTTGTAAATACTAACCGAAAATGGGGTGGTTTCGTTGGTAGATAAATACAAGTATTGGTCTGATGTACTAGGGCTTGATGAGTCTGCCATTGGTGCAAACCAATGTTCTGTATCCATCTGTGCCGATATATTAATACTTAAAACTAATAAAAAGATAAGACTAAGTAATTTTTTCATTTCTTAAAAAATAGAGAATTACAAATTTAACTCTTTATTACGAATTAAGGTATAAAAAAACTCTGTAAGCAATTCTTACAGAGTTTTTTTATAAGTTTAAATAAAAAGATTAAGAAAGAGCAACTCTCTTAAATCCTGTTACTTTTAGATCTCCGTTTACAGATTTTACATAATCAGCTACAGACATACCTCCATCTTTAATGAAAGCTTGGTGTACTAATGTATTATCTTTGTAGAATCTCTGCATTTTACCTTTAAGGATGTTATCAATAATATTTGCAGGTTTACCTTCTTTAGTTAAGATATCTCTTTCGATTTCTAATTCTCTATCAATTACATCTTGAGAAACCTGAGTTTCGTCTAAAGCAAGAGGGTTCATTGCAGCAACTTGCATAGAAACAGCTTTAGCAGCATCTTCAGCACCTTCTACATTAGCAGAAAGAGAAGTAAGAGAAGCAATTTTGTTACCAGCGTGGATGTAAGAACCTACAAAATCACCTGCTAATTTTTCAAAAGCACCGATTTCAATTTTCTCACCAATAACACCTGTTTGTTCAATAAGTTTTTCTGAAACAGAAATGCCATTAAAATCAGAAGCTAAAAATTCTTCTTTAGTTGAAAAAGCAAGAGCTCTTTCAGCAAAATCATGTGCTAATTTCACGAAATCTTCGTTTTTAGCAACAAAATCAGTCTCGCAGTTCAAGGCGATAACTACACCTGCAGTATGGTCTGCATTTACTTTTGCAATAACTGCTCCTTCAGTAGATTCTCTGTCTGCTCTGTTAGCAGCAACTTTTTGTCCTTTTTTTCTAAGGATTTCAATAGCTTTTTCAAAGTCTCCTTCAGCTTCTGTTAGTGCTTTTTTGCAGTCCATCATTCCTGCTCCTGTTGTGTTTCTAAGTTTAGCTACGTCTGCAGCAACTGGTGTGTACATATTTGAAATTTTTTATTTATTATTGTGGTACGATTTTTGAGATGCAAAGATATGAAATTTCATGTAAACTAAAAAGTAGGTTTTTGCGTTTAAAAAATTAATTTTGTAACCATCTAAAAACACAATAAAAAACACAATGGAAACATTATGAGAACATTAACTAGTATCCTTTTTATCATTATTTCAATGCCTTTTTTTTCACAGACTAGAGAAGAATTAACAAAGGCTATGCTTAGTAATAACCAAACAGAAATTTTTGATTTTATTCAGAAATATCCTAACAATCCTAATGTGCCGTTCCTTAAAAAGAGGATGGAAATGGTAAAAGGTAATGGTGCCTCTGTAGCTAAACCCACTGTAGAGCCTCTTAATAAAGAAAGATTGGAAAAACAGATTGAAAGTTTAAAAGAGAAAAATGAGCAAACGGCTAAAGCTAAAAGAACAGAAAATGTTTTGAATCATCTTTTTGATAATGATCCAAATAAAAAAGAAGCATATGTTTTAATTAGAAATAAATCTAATTGTAATTTGGTGGTAAAGTTAGAAGGATATAAAAAATATTATAATTTGGATGTCCCTAAAATGGGGGAAAATTACATTCTTGTACCTAAAGGAAATTATAAAATTACCACAATGATTTGTAGTGCCCAATATTCTTCAGTGAAAAACATAACAGAAGATATGCAGATAGATTTAAATGCAAAAAGAGTCAAAAATTAATTTGACTCTTTTTTATTTATAAACAGAAATTCTATCCTATAAATTTACCCATCGCTATAAACTTCTCTTGTCTGTGTTTCATTAGTTCTTCACCAGTGAAATTTTTAAGAGATTTTATATTAGATAAAATTGTTTTTTTAACATTTTCATAAGCTTTTTCAGGGTCGTAATGAGCGCCACCAAGAGGTTCTTCAATAATACCATCAATAAACTTTTCTCTTAGCATATCTTCAGGTGTAAGTTTAAGTGCGTTTGCGGCGGTTTCTTTGTGTTCCCAGCTTCTCCATAAAATAGATGAGCAGCTTTCTGGTGCAATAACAGAATACCAAGTATTTTGCAGCATATATACTTTATTACCAACGCCAATACCTAAAGCACCTCCAGAAGCACCTTCGCCAATAATTATGGTGATGATTGGCATTTTCATTTGGCACATTTCATAGATGTTTCTTGCAATGGCTTCACCTTGTCCTCTTTCTTCAGCTTCTAAACCAGGGTATGCTCCAGGTGTATCAATTAAAGTAACAACGGGAATTTTAAATTTTTCCGCCAATTTCATTAATCTCAACGCTTTTCTATAACCTTCAGGATTGCTCATCCCGAATCTTCTGCGTTGTCTTTCTTTGGTGGTTCTCCCTTTTTGGGTACCAATAAGCATTACGCTTTGTCCATCAATTTTTGCTAAACCAGCTACCATTGCAGGGTCGTCTGCAAAATTTCTGTCACCATGTAATTCTACAAAACTATCTTTATCTACAATTCCGTTGATAAAATCTAATGTGTAAGGTCTGTCTGGGTGACGAGAGAGTTGTACAATTTGCCAAGGGGTAAGATTTCCGTAGATTTCTTTCTTTTTTTCGATGATTTTGTCTTCAATTTGGCTGCAAGCCAATTTCATATCTACACCGCTTTCTTCACCAACCAAAGAACAAGTTTGGTATTGTTCCATTAATTCTTTAATTGGTAATTCAAAATCTAAATATTCCATTTTATTGTTTAGAGTTTATCTTCCAAATTTAATAAATATTTCTTTTCGTGAAAGAATTATTTTAAATTTTCTATTATTGCTTTAATTCTTGCTAAACTTTCTTGTTTTCCTAGAATTTCTAATAAATCTGGAACGTCTGGTCCCTTCAGTTCTCCTACCAAAGATAATCTTAGTGGCATCATTACTTTTCCGAAGCCTAATCCTTTTTCTTCTACAAAATGATGAATTTCTTCTTTTAAAAGATCAGCATTAAATTCTGTATTGATTAATTTCTCCGTTAATTCTGTCATTATAGAAGCGGTTTCATCATTCCAAGCTTTTTTTACCGCTTTTTCATCGTAAGAAGTTGGTGCTTCAAAAAAGAATTTGCCCTGAGAGTAAATATCTTTTACAAAAGTGGCTCTTTCTTTCATTAAACTAATGATTTTTAGTAATTTTTCATCAGAAAGATTGATGTTTTTAGATTCATCTAAATTTTTAAAAATAGCTAAAACTTCTTCATCAGATTTTTTTTGAAGGTATTGATGGTTAAACCATTCTGCTTTTTCTTTTGAAAATCTTGCACCAGCTTTATGAACTTTATGCAAATCAAATTCTGAAGCCATTTCTTCAAGAGTTAGAATTTCTTTATCATCTGAAGGACTCCAACCGAGAAGTGCCAAGAAATTTACGAAAGCTTCGGGTAAATAACCTTCTTCTTTGTAGCCTTTGTATGTTTCGCCAGTGGCTTCGTCATAGAAATTCATCGGGAAAACGGGGAAACCAAATTTTGCACCGTCTCTTTTGCTGAGTTTTCCTTTTCCTTCTGGTTTCAGAATTAGTGAAAGGTGTGCGAATTCAGGTGCTTTCCATCCCATTGCTTCGTATAATAAAACGTGTAGAGGCATAGATGGTAACCATTCTTCACCACGGATTACGTGGGTAATTTTCATTTCGTAATCATCTATAATATTTGCAAAATGATAGGTTGGCATTCCGTCGTTTTTTACCAAAACTTTATCATCTAAAGTATTGGTATTTACAGAAAATTTTCCTCTAATAATATCTTCTAAATTAATTGTTCTATCAATCGGCATTTTAAATCTTACCACATAAGGAACTTTTGCCTCTAGTAATGCTTGTACTTCTTCTTTAGAAAGTGATACGCTGTTTCTCAGGTGGTTTCTTGTGAGGTGGTTATAAGAAAAAACTTCTCCCTTAGCTTCGTATTCAGCTCTTACTTTTTCTAGTTCTTCTGGAGTATCAAAAGCAATGTAAGCATAATCTGTTTTCAGGATTTCTTCGGTATATTTATCATAAATATCTCTTCTTTCAGATTGTCTGTAGGGACCGTAGTTTCCGCCGTGTTTTGGGCTTTCATCGGGGATAATACCACACCATTCCAAAGATTGCATAATGTATTCTTCTGCACCTTCTACATATCTCGCAGTGTCTGTGTCTTCAATTCTTAGGACAAAATCGCCGCCTTGGTTTTTAGCAAAAAGATAATCATACAATGCAGTTCTTACACCGCCTAAATGTAATGGTCCTGTTGGACTTGGTGCAAAGCGCACTCTTACTTTACTCATTTTTAATGAAATTTTTAAGTTGCAAATTTACGGATTTTTTATCCTTTAATTAATATTATGATGAGCCTAAAATATTATTTCTTAATTTTGTAGCAAATAATTGAAAAGATATGTTGGAAATTGGAGAAAGACCATGGGGGAAATATTACGTTTTGGCAGATGAACCGAATTATAAGTTAAAAAGAATTGAGGTTTTGCCAGGGCATAGATTGTCTTATCAGTATCATTATAAAAGACAAGAAGCTTGGACGATTGTGCAGGGAACTGCCGAAATTACGTTAGATGGAGAAGAGAAGATTTATAACTATGGTGAAACCGCTTACATCCCTTTGGGAGCAAAGCACAGAATAAAAAATGTAGGAGAAGATTTGTTGGTCTTTGTAGAAGTGCAAACGGGCACTTATTTTGGAGAAGATGATATTATAAGGTTACAAGACGATTACGAAAGAGAATAAATAGAAAATCCCGAAAAATTCGGGATTTTTTTATGCTTTGTAGTTGAGGATTACCTTTTCTATAATCGAAATGCAATCTTGCAATTGTTCTTTGGTGATAATTAATGGAGGCGCAAATCTAATGATATTACCATGAGTTGGTTTTGCCAATAATCCGTTTTCTGCTAATTGTATGCAAATATTCCATGCGGTAGGAGATTCTGGGGTGTCATTCACTAAAATTGCATTCAATAAACCTTTTCCTCGAACTTGGTAAATTAAATCTGTTTTTTCAATAATTTTATTGATTTCTGCTCGGAAAAATTTTCCTAATTCTTCTGCTCTTTCTGATAGCTTTTCTTCTTCTACTACATCTAAAGCTGCCATTGCAACAGCGCAAGCAAGTGGATTTCCGCCAAATGTAGAACCATGTTGACCAGGATGAATAACGTTCATGATTTCATTATTGGCTAAAACCGCCGAAACAGGATACATACCGCCAGAAAGTGCTTTTCCTAGAATTAAAATATCAGGTTGTACCTTTTCATGATAACATGCAATGAGCTTGCCCGTTCTCGCAATTCCTGTTTGAACTTCATCAGCAATAAAAAGTACATTGTGTTTTTTACATAATTCTGAAGCGATTTTTAAAAATCCTTCATCTGGTACATAAACACCCGCTTCACCTTGTATCGGTTCAACTAAAAACGCTGCAATATGTTCTGCTTCATCTTCTAAAACTTTTTTTAAAGCTTCAATATCATTATAAGGAATTCTCAAAAATCCAGGTGTGAAAGGGCCGTAGTTCTGATGAGCGTCTTTGTCATTAGAGAAAGAGACAATAGTCGTAGTTCTTCCGTGGAAATTATTCTCACAAACAATAATTTTGGCATATCCGTCTTTAATGCCTTTTACTTCATAGCTCCATTTTCTGGCTAATTTGATGGCGGTTTCTACAGCTTCTGCACCAGAATTCATAGGGAGAACTTTATCAAAACCGAAAAGTGAGGTTATTTTTTTCTCATATTCTCCTAATTTAGAATTGTAAAAAGCTCTGGAAGTAAGAGATAAATTTTGAGCTTGGTCTGTTAATGCTTTTACAATTTTAGGATGAGAATGTCCTTGATTTACAGCAGAGTATGCGGAAAGAAAGTCGTAATATCTTTTACCTTCTACATCCCAAACATATACACCTTCTCCTTTTTCTAAAACTACAGGAAGAGGATGGTAATTGTGGGCTCCATGTTTATCTTCTAAATCAATATAATATTGGGCGTTTTTTGTAGGTGTAGCTGTTGACATGACTTTTATGAATTTTTACAAATTTACATTTATTTTTTTTGAAATCCGAAATAAAAAAAGTTGCCTTTTACAAGACAACTTTACAATTTATTTAATCTAATCTTAAATAAGGTTTTCGTAGCTTTTATCCATTACGAAATCTTCCATAAACTTAGTGGTGTAATTACCTGCAAGGTAATCTGGGTGTTCCATTAATTGTCTGTGGAATGGGATAGTGGTTTTTACACCTTCAATGTAGAACTCGTCTAGAGCGCGTTTCATTTTTGCGATAGCTTCTTCTCTGGTTTGTGCAGTTGTAATAAGCTTAGCAATCATTGAATCGTAATTAGATGGGATAGAATAGCCAGAATAAACATGAGTATCTACTCTTATTCCGTGGCCACCAGGGATGTTAAGACCTGTAATTTTCCCTGGACTTGGACGGAAATCGTTATAAGGATCTTCTGCATTAATTCTACATTCAATAG
>JAYRDY010000113.1:0-7045 GCA_041909215.1 Cloacibacterium sp.
AGATAACAGATTTAGCCGTAGAAGGAGAAATAGGATTAAGAACTTCTGCTGAGGCAAGAGCAAAACAGTTAGAAGTGGCTTCTCAGTTAGAATTAACCAATAGTTTAATCTCTTTTGTCTCAAGACAAGGGAATTATCAAGTCATTCCCAATAATATCGGTTTAAATAATCCTGGTGCGGTTACAAACATCACTGCCTACAATCAATTGATTCTCGAAAGAAATCGCTTGTTAGAAAATGCTACACCTCAAAACCCTTTGGTTATAGAAGTAACCAGTCAAATCAATAATTTAAGACCTACCATTTTACAAAATCTTCAGAAAAGTAGAGAGGGATTACAATTAGCGGTGAATAGTTACGAACAAGAACAAAATCTCGTATCAGGTAAAATTGCCAAAATTCCTACTCAAGAAAAAATGTTTAGAAGTATAGAGCGTGAACAACAAATTAAAGAAGCGCTATATTTATTATTACTTCAAAAAAGAGAGGAAACACAAATATCTTTAGCGGTTACAGCTCCAAAAGCAAGAATTGTAGACAAGGCATTTAAGAACAAACAAGTTGCACCGAAATCCTCAATAATCCTTTTATCTGGGCTATTGATAGGTTTGTTATTACCATTTGCGTTCATTTATTTATTAGAACTCTTTGATAATAAAGTAAAATCAAAACACGATATCGAAAAACTATCAAATGGTAAACCTATAATCGGTGAAATTCCTCAGTTAGAAAAAGGAGAAGATGAATTAGTGAAAGTGAATGATTTATCACCAATGGCAGAAGCATTTAGGATATTAATTACCAATATGAACTATATGCTTCCTAAGAAAAAAGGGAAAGTGGTTTTTGTGACATCCACAGTAAAAGGAGAGGGAAAAACGTTTATATCGGTAAATTTAGCCTTAACTTTAGCTTCTCCGTCTAAAAAAACCATTATTATTGGTTCTGATATTAGAAATCCTCAGTTACAGAGATATAATACTGCTAGAAAAGGACTTATAGGACTTACAGAATACTTAAATGATGAAAATGTAAAACTTGAAGAGATAGTCCATCCTAGCTCATTCAATAAAAACTTAGATGTGATTTATTCTGGAAGTATTCCACCAAATCCAACAGACCTACTCTCTAATGGCAAATATGAAACGCTTGTAGAAACGCTTAAAGAAAAATATGATTATATTATTTTAGATACCGCGCCATTAATGTTGGTGACTGATTCCTTCTTAATTTCAGAAGTAGCAGACATTACCCTCTATGTGACCAGATCTAAATACACAGAAAAAACTTTAATAGAATTTGCAAATAAAAATATTGATGCAAATAGAATTAAAAACACTGCATTTATATTGAATGATGTAGACAAAGACTATTTTGGGTACGGAAATAAATATGGATATGGGTATAGCGCTAAGGAAAAGACTTTCTTGGAAAAGCTTAGGGATAAATTTTAAAAAAAACTGAGAAATTATAAAAATAATAGAAACAAATATGGAGCACGATATCAGACCTTGGGGAGAATATTGGGTTTTAGAGGATGCCAATACTCACAAAGTGAAAAGAATACAAGTAAATCCTGGTTGTAGATTGTCTTTACAATATCATCATCATCGTGCCGAAGTTTGGACTATAGTTTCCGGTATTGGTACAATTACCATTAATGATGATATTAAAGAGTATAAAACGGGTGAAGTGGCTCAAATTGCTAAAGGAGCCCATCACAGAATCGAAAATAAAACCCAAGAACCTGTTGTTTTTATTGAAGTACAACATGGGACTTACTTTGGGGAAGATGATATTGTAAGAATTGAAGACGATTATAATCGAAAATAATAAAAAAAACAGCACTTATTACAGGGATAACAGCTCAAGACGGCTCTTATTTAGCTAGAAAAAGCAGATTTTAGCAAAATATGGGTTTTTTAGGATAGAGTAGAATTGTAGTGAAAAGTAAATCCAATAAGAGAATTCATATGAATTTAGGTTAAGCCAGATGTTTGTATCTATGTTATGCAAAATGTAGATTTTAAAGATCTGCATAATGGAAAAAAATAAGGAATACGCAAATCAATATTGTTATAGGTAAAGATATATCAACAAAATATATATTTACTCTTATTTCAAAAACAATAGATTATAAAGGGAGTATTTATTTTAATTCATCCAAACAGATGACACCACGAAAAAATTAATAAATGTTTCCAAAATAAAAAGTTTAGGTTGGAAGCATAAGATAGAGATTGAGGAAGGTATTAATAAATTATGGGAGTGGTATAAAATGAAAAGTAATTTTTATTAATCCTTATTTAAATAATTGTGTAGTTATAGAACAAGAAGCAAAATTTATATAATATGTTTAAAGATAAAGTCTTATTAATTACTGGGGGCACAGGCTCTTTCGGCAATGCAATGTTAAAAGGATTTCTGAATTCCGATCTGAAAGAAATCCGTATTTTCAGCCGCGATGAAAAGAAGCAGGAAGATATGCGTATTGAATACAAAAATGATAAACTCAATTTTGTAATAGGTGATATCCGCGATTTCGACAGTATCAACATTGCGATGGCAGGCGTAGATTTTGTATTTCACGCTGCAGCTCTGAAGCAGGTTCCTTCATGCGAATTTTATCCGATGCAGGCGGTTCAGACCAACATCCTTGGCGCTGAAAACGTTTTGGAAGCGGCAGCCCGAAATAATGTGAAAAGAGTGGTGGTGTTATCTACTGACAAAGCGGTTTATCCAATCAATACGATGGGAATGTCCAAAGCCCTTATGGAAAAACTGGCGGTTTCAAAAGCCAGAGATCCTCGGGTTCAGGCTGTAAACGGAATCTACACTTCTACTAGATACGGAAATGTGATGGCTTCCAGAGGTTCCATTATTCCGCTTTTTATTAAACAGATTAAGGAAGGAAAACCGCTTACCATTACCAATCCTAAGATGACCAGATTTATGATGTCTCTGGATCAGTCTGTAGAGTTGGTTCTATTTGCTTTTACAAATGGCAATCCTGGTGATATTTTCGTTCAAAAATCTCCTGGAGCTACTATCGAAACTTTGGCACAGGCAATTAAAGAACTCTTTAATGCGGATAATGAAATCCATATCATTGGAGAACGTCATGCGGAAAAAATGTATGAAACGCTTTGTGCAAAAGAAGAGATGGCTAAAGCAGACGACATGGGAGATTTTTATAGAATTCCTGCTGATTTCAGGGATCTTAATTATACAAAATATTTACAAACGGACGGTCCTGCTTTAGTAAAAGATGAATACAACTCCGACAATACAGAACAGCTGAATGTGGAACAACTGAAAGAATTGCTTCTTACTTTAGATTATGTAAAAGAAGAACTTGAAAGTTATAAAAAATAATGAAAAAGATTTTAGTTTTAGGTGTATCAGGTATGGCTGGGCACATGATATATACGGTTTTAGGTGAAACAAAAAATTATGAAATTGTAGGTACTACTAATTCACAAAATTTTGAATCACAAAATAAAAAACTAAATATCTATGATAGAAATCAATTAATTAAAATTATTGAAGATTTTAAGCCCGATTTTGTAATTAATTGTGTTGGTATCTTAATTAAAGAGTCCAAAGATTTTCCGGATAATGCCATTTTTGGGAACTCATATTTTCCTCATCTCTTAGCAAGATTAAGTGTTGAAATGGATTTTAAATTGATACACATTTCAACAGATTGTGTGTTTTCAGGAAAAACAGGAGGTTATAAAGAAGATTCGATAAAGGATGCTACAGATACCTATGGCTTATCAAAATCTATAGGAGAAATAATTGATGATAAGAATCTTACCGTTAGAACTTCTATTATTGGACCGGAAATAAAAAGTAATGGCGAAGGTTTGTTCCACTGGTTTATGACTCAAAATCAGAATGAGATTACTGGCTATAAAAGTAATATGTGGTCTGGTGTAACTACTTTAGAACTTGCAAAATTCATAAAGTGGGTTTTAGAAAAAGATTATACAGGATTAATACATCTTACAAATGGAACTCCAATTTCTAAATTTGATTTATTAAATATTTTCAATGATATTTATAAAAAGAATATTACCATTAATGATAATAAAGATTATGCCTGCGATAAATCTTTTATTAATACTAAAATTGAATATTCTGTTCCATCTTATGAAGAAATGATTAGAGAACAAAAGGAATTTATGGATTCTCATAATTTTTACTCCTATTATAAAGTATAAAAATGAAAAACTCAAATATAGTAAAACTAATCTCCAATTTCGGTAGCCGGATTTGGAGTTTAGTTTCGGTTTTTATATTTGTCCCTCTTTATATTCATTACTTAGGTATAGAAAATTATGCAATAATTGGTTTTTATACTTTAATACTTGGTATTATCAGTTTTGCAGATGCAGGGATGTCTTCTGCTGTAATTAGAGAATTTTCTCATGATAATACTACTTTATATAAGTATAGCGTATTAAGAAAAGTAGAAAATTTGTATTGGACAATATGCTTTTGTATAAGTCTTATACTTATTTTTTCTTCAAATCTTATAGCTGAGAAATGGTTGCATACTGAAAATATTCCCATAAAGAAACTCGCTTATTTTATTAAATTAATAGGAATTGGAGTTCCTATTCAATTGGTATCTTCATTATATTATGGAGCTCTTTTTGGTCTTAACGAACAGGTACGAGCCAATTCATATCAAATTCTGTGGAATATTGCAAGAGCTGCCTTGGTAATTATTCTATTTATAGTTTTTAAACCATCACTGGAAATCTATTTTATTTGGCAGATTATATGTAATTCAATCTATATTATTGCATTAAGGTTTTCTATAATCAGGATCCTTAGTCAAACCGAAAATAAACTAAATAATATTTTAGATGGAATTCCTAAAAGCATTTTAAACTATGTAGGAGGGATGACACTAATTGCAGTGATTTCAGCTGTGAATTCCCAAGCAGATAAAATTATAACAAGCTCTTTCTTTACTTTAAAAATTTATGGATTTTATAATATTGCTTCTTTACTGGCGCAAATTCCGGTTATAATAGCGACGCCACTTACTATGTTTGTTTTCCCGTTATTTTCAAAATTTTCTAGTAAAGAAGATAATAACGAAAAATTAAACATCTGCTTTGAAAAAATTAGTTTTATACTTAATATGCTTATTTTTCCAGCGGTTATCTTATTAATAATTTATGCAAAAGAAATTATTATTCTATGGGCAGGTAAATCTATAGATGTTGCTATACTGCCTGATATAGTTTTTGTTTTGCGCATGCTCTCTGTAGGTTCACTTTTCCTAGCATTGCAATTTCCTTTTTTCTATTTATTACTTTCTAAGGGTAAAACCAAATATACCATATACCAGGGTGTTGTACAAATTTTGATAGGAATTCCATTGCTATATTTTTGTGCAAAACATTATGGCATTAGAGGTATTGGTTTACCATGGATACTAATTAATCTTGGCTCGTTTACTTATTTATGTATAATCTGTTTTTCAAAATACATTAACTTAAACTATAGAAAATTCTTTATTTACTATATTTTAGTGCCATTTTTTATAACCTTTATTGTTTGTATTTCAATTCATTATCTTTATAAAATAAATAATGAAGTATATTTTCTTGGATATATTATTATATCCGGAATACTCTCCTTGGTATTTCCATTGATAATACATAATACGAAAGAAAAAATCAATTTATTTAATTACAAAGAAATTTTTAGTTTTCCTAATAACTAGTACTATGTCAACGCAACCCATTTTAAGTATTTTAATTCCAACAAAAAATAGGTTGGAGTATTGTATTAGATCAATTCAAACTATACTAAAATATGATTATGATTTTTTTGAATTAGTTATTCAGGATAATTCAGAAACAAATTTACTTCAGGAAAAAATTAATCATTTATTTAAAGATACCAGACTAAAGTATTTTTATTGTGGTGAACCTCTTTCTTTTGTTGATAATTTCAGTACAGCAGTTGAAAATACAAGTGGTGAATATATTTGTTTAATTGGAGATGATGATGGTGTTTGTGATGATCTTTTTGCTACAGTAAAATGGGCAAAAGAAAAGAATATTGATTCTGTATGCCCAAAAGTTTTTGTTAATTATTTATGGCCAGGTAACAATAATGTTGGGAAAATCGTAATTCCGTATTTTACTAATAAAATTTGGATAAATAAACCGAAGAATAATCTTCAAAAACTTGTAAATCAAGGAATTGTAAATTATATGTATTTTAATTTGCCAAAGTTGTACCATGGAATCATAAAGAGAACATGCATGGATGAAATAAAATTGAAAACCGGACAATATTTCGGTGGATTAACACCGGATATTTATTCAAGTGTCGCGCTTTCATGCATTGTTCAAAAACATGTTGTAATTGATAGACCAATTACCATCGCTGGTGCGTGTCCTAAAAGCGCAACTGTTGATAGTACAAAAGGACGCCATTCTGGTTCTCTTGATAACGCACCTCATTTCAGAAATAGAGGAGAATATATATGGGATGAAAATGTTCCTGAATTTTATTCTGTACAAACAATATGGGCTGAATCCGCAATACAAGCTATGAAAGATTTCAATGTAGAAATTGATCTAAAAAAACTAGATATTTCAAAAATATTAGCTACTTCTATCATTGCTGCACCCAATTATAAAAGTTTTTTTACTACAGAATCGTATAAAAAAATATCAAAAAACAAATTAAATTTCAAAATAAAAACAGATTATTATATTTTAAAGGAATTTTTTATTGGAAATCTTAAAAGAGTTTATTATAGGATTCCCCGTAAATTTATCTTAAGACAAATTAGAAAAACTGATGTCAAAGATATTTTTGAAGCTATGGTAATCTCAAATAAGGAACTTAAAAGAACTAATATTAATAAAATTTTAAATGCTTTTAATGGACAAAGCAGAATAATTTAAATAAAATGGAAATATCTTTTTCAATAATAATACCCTTATATAATAAAGCTCCCTATATTGAAAGAGCGGTAAAATCTGTATTGTCTCAAGATTATCCTCAT
>JAYRDY010000114.1:0-7032 GCA_041909215.1 Cloacibacterium sp.
GAACCAACTGAGCTAAGAACCCTCTTTCACGATTTCTCGTTTTGAGTGGTGCAAATATACAACTTATTGCGATTTCTACAAATTTTTTTCTAAAAATTCTCCCACTACAAAATTACTGCCGCCCACAAGAATCATTTCTTCAGGTTTACATTTTATTTTAGCTGCCTGAAAACCAGCATCTACTGTTTCAAAAATTTGAAAATTTATTTTTGCGGAAATTAGCAAATCTTCATACTCTTTTGGGCTTCTTCCTCTGTTAATCGCTGGTTTTACAAAGTAATATTGCGCATTTTTAGATAAGATTTTCAGAACCTCATCTATTTTTTTATCATTCACAAAACCGAGGACAATATGTTTATGTTTTTCAATATCATTTAATTGAGCAAAAACCATTTCTAAACCAGCTTGATTATGAGCGGTATCACAAATTATCAACGGATTTTCTGAAAACTGAAACCATCTTCCAATAAATTTGGTGTTTTGGTGAACGTTCATCAACCCCTTTTCTACGGAATTTTCAGAGATTTTTATGTTTTGTTTTCTTAATTCTTCAACTAAAGCGAGAACTACTCTAATGTTTTTCTTCTGATAGTTTCCTTTTAAATCGGTTGGTAAATCAGTAGAAATTCTGGTTGCATCTATGAATTCTGAATGATTTTGAATTGCTTTTTGTTGAATAATATTTTTAACCAAATCTCTTTTGTCGCCAGAAATAATAGGAATATTTTGTTTTACAATCCCTGCTTTTTCTGTGGCAATTTCTTCCAGAGTTTCGCCTAAAATATTCTGGTGATCTAAATCTACATTGGTAATAGCAGAAACTAAAGGTTTTATAATATTGGTAGAATCTAATCTACCGCCCAAACCTACTTCAATAATGGCAAAATCTACTTTTTTTTTATAGAAATATTCAAACGCCATAATCGTGGTGAATTCAAAAAAAGAAGGTTTTATTTCTTCTGGAAGATTTCTAAGTTTCTTAATGAAATTAAAGACGAATTCTTTATCGCAGTTTTCTCCATTAATTTTGATTCTTTCCGTAAAGTCTATAAGATGTGGAGAATTGTACAAGCCTACTTTATAACCTTGCTCTTGCAAAACCGAAGCCAACATGTTACTGGTAGAGCCTTTTCCGTTGGTTCCGCCAATGTGAATGGTCTTCAAATGTTCTTGTGGATTACCAAAAAAAGCGCATAATTTGGTAATGTTTTCTAAGCCTGGTTTATAAGCTTTCTGTCCATCGGTTTGATAATTAGGCATTTGCACAAAAAGCCAATCGAGCGCTTCTTGATATTCTTTTTTGTTGAATTTCTCTGGATTCATCTTTGAAATTTCTTTGTCCAAAGATACTTGGAAATGTAGAATTTTGAAAGTTGAAATGAATGAAATTCGTTTGATTTGAAAGCTAAATCGCGCCCCGAGTTGAGCGGAAATCCTTTTTTGTTAGGCTGCAAAAGCTTTGGCACAAAAAAGATTGGGAGCGGAACGAGGAATTTGGCGCCCAAAAAATTCTAAAAAGTAATTTTATATGTTCCTGTGGAATTGGTAGTTGCTTTTTCGGCTTTTACGTATTTTTTTACCCAAATTACAGCTGCGGTAACAACGCAAGGATCTGAAATCCCGCTGCTTCTGCGAGCCGAAGTAACGCTGCCTGTTTTATCTACGATGTAAGAAATGGTAATGGTGCCGTTTGCAGAACAGTTGTGTGGAGGCTGCTCTCCGCCTTTGCCCATAGTGCCAGGAATCCAAGAAATAAGTTTTCTATCAACACCAATTTTGCTGTCTCCATTGCCTTCTCCACCAAGCGGATCGCCAGCGTTTCCCGAAATTCCGTTAGTGCCTTGTGAGCCTGTTTTTGTGCCTCTTCCTTTAATGAGATTGCCAATAGCAGCGGTTCCTTTGCCGTCTCCTTGAGCAGTTTTGGTTGCCGTATTGTTGGTTGCCGATGTTTTAGAAGTGGTACTTTTTGAAGCGGAAGTTTCTGAACTTTTAGAAGTTTTTTTCTCTGTTTTTTCAGCTTTTTCTGTTTTTACAGCAATGGATTTTTCAGATTTGCCAGTGATGATTTTTTCTGAAGGTTTTTCTATCGGTTTAGGGGTTTCAATAGGTTTTTCTACTGTTTTTTCAGGCTCAGGAGTTTTAAGTTCTTCGGGAATGTAAATATCAGCAGAAGCTAAACTCCCTTCTTGATTGGTGGGTTCTTCGGCTCCGTTTCCGTTGCTGTGGTCTCCGAAATTAATCAACATTGTGGTTACTTTTTCTTCCTTCGGGATTTCTCTCACGAATTGATAATAGAAAATGAGTAAAAACAACAAAGCGGTAATAAGTGCTGTAATGGTAGCACTTTTCAGTTTGTCGTTTCTTTCTTCTCTTTTATGTTGAATGCAGTTTTCCAAATTGTTAGCGCATAAACGCGATTTTTTTGTTTGATGTTTTAAGACTCAAAAAAAATCAAAAATATTTTATTCTTGAGTGGTTGCAATTGCTAAACCGTACTGATGTTTTTCTGCGATTTCCATGGCGAAAACTACATCTTTATGTTTGCAGTTTTCATCTGCTCTAATCGTAAAAGTAGGGTTTGGCAAGCCATCAACCAATTTTACAATATTTTGTTCTAGTTGCTCTTTTGGTGTTTCTAAATCGTTTACAAAATATTTCCCTTCTGCATTAATGGTAACTGTTGTTGGGTCTGTAACGCTAGGATCTTGCGCTACGGCTTTCGGTAAATTAACATCAATAGCACTTTGACTGATGGCAGAACTGGTAATCATAAAAAAGATTAACAGAAGGAAGATTATATCCGTCATAGAAGCCATACTGAATTCGGCGCTCACTCTGTTTTTTCGTCTTAATTCCATTGTAATTGAGGTTAAGGTAAAGTTTGAGTTAAGACTAAAGCGGCTTGTTTAAAGTGTCTAAAAATTCATTCACATGCGTCTGAATTTTCAATACCAATCGATCTACTTTGGTTACCAAAATATTATAAAAGAAATAAGCAGGAATGCCCACAAATAAACCAACTGCTGTGGTTGCCATTGCCGTATAAATTCCTGAAGCTAAAAGTTTCGGCGAAACCGCGCCTGTTACATTTGAGATTTCGAAAAACGCCATAATCATCCCCACAACTGTTCCTAAGAAACCTAACATTGGTGCTGCTCCTGAAGCGGATGCTAAAAGATTGAGATTCTTTTCTAATTTAGAAACCTCTAACTGACCTTGGTTTTGCATGGCATTAGAAATATCAGAAATAGGTCTGCCAATTCTGGTAAGGCCTTTTTCAATCATTCTGGCTTCTGGCGAATCTGTTCTTCTGCACAAATCTATGGCAGATTCTATCCTTCCGTCGTGGATGCAGTCTTTAATATTGTCTAAGAAATTAGGGTTTTCTTGAGATGCTCTTTTAATGAAAAAATATCTTTCGAAGAAAACATAAAGTGCCAGAATTCCTAAAAGAAAAATAGCAACCATAATGGTGTTACCGAGAATGCCCCCGCTGAAAAGGACATCCCAGAGAGAAAACACTTGTTTTTCAACGGTTTTATGATTGATGATGGTAGTTGTAGCTTGTAAAAACATCTTTGATTTATATTTAATGAACCTTTTAAACGATAAAATTAGTGAAAAATTATAGAATTAAACACAGAAATAACCTATTTTGAAAAATGAATTTCAAAATAAAAAGAATTCTTTAAAAATTTAGAAAAATTAATCTTCTACTTCAATGTCATCTTCTTTGAAATGACATTTTAACTTGAATAAAAGTGGCTCTTCTGAACCGGTATAAAAATCATCAATTTTCCCTTGCCAAATGAGTTGAAGCTCATCGTTCTCATCTTTAGAAAAAGAGAGTTGATTGTTGTAGAGATAAGCATCTTCGTCATCATACAAATCAACCTCTGTAAAGGTTTCTTCGTCTGTATCTTCTATGATGAAGGTTTTCCCTTCTAATTCGTTAGAATCAATAGGAAAATCGAAAACATCTAAGGATAACTGAGGAAAATTATATTGTAAAGAATCATCATCTACGTGGTCTAGAGAATCATCTGTAATAACTTCAACTTCCAGAAAGATTTTAGAATTAATGTAAACTGCCTTGCAATAAGTACTTTTAATGTGATATTTAAGGGTTTCTTCCGGATGATAGATTTTTAAAATCCCTTTCATAATGGTGTTTTAAAACAGTGTTTTTGTTAAAATTTTATAATTATTCTTGTTGTCTTTAACAAAGATAGAAAAATTATGTTTTCACCAAAGTTTTTTGGAAAAATATCATAAAAAAACGCGATGAAATGATCACCGCGTTTTATGTTTTATTTAAAATTGAATTTCACTGTAAGCAAAACTTGTCTTGGTCTAATGTTTACAGATGTCTGTCTTACTTGGTTCAGCTGAGAATCAAACCTTATATCTTCAAAAACATTTGTATTGGCAATATTTACCACTTTAAGTTCTATATCCATTTTTTCTTGAACTAAAGAGTATTGATAAGATATATCATAGAAAGAATTCTTTTTTGTTTCTCCTGCATTTTGGAACTGGAGTTCGTCCCACGTAAAACCAATAGTGTGGTCTTTAATAGGGTACAAATAAGTAGAAAGTGTGTGATTAAAATTCTTAGAAGTATTTTTGGTGTATTTAGTCCCAAAAATTTCTGATTTAACAAAAGACAAGCTTGCATTATAATCTACACTCAACCAAGAGAAATAGTTATTATTGAATTTAAAAGTTATACCTTGATTATTTGACTTTACATTTTGGAAATCAGATTCAGTTGGTGGTGGAAAGTTAGAAATATCATCACTAGTAGTAATAAGTATTGCTTGCAATTGTTGAGACTTTCCTAGTGAATAGCTGTACCCCACAGAAGCGTTGGTTTTAAATTTAGGAAAATACTTCCCTAACTCCGTTCTTATCGAATTAGAATTCCCTGCGTTTTCTAAGTTATATCCCTTAACTGTAAGCTGTTGAGTGCTGATATTAAGGAAATTTCTGTAACTTATATTACTACTTCTGTCATTAAAATTATATCTTACATTAAAGAAAATATTATTTAATGGATTTCTATATTCTAAAGCAGAGCCTACAAATTTAGATGTTGATTGCTGAATATCTGTATCTTTAGTAGATAAATTGTTAGTAGAAAGTAGAATCTTTCCAGAATAAATGTCATTAATTGTTCCAAAAGAATTACTTATTCCTGAGAATGCTGAAATTTTCCAGAAAGAGGTAAGATCATATCTGGCAAATAATCTCGGTTCATAAGTTACTTTATTTAATGACTTGTCTAAACTTTGAGAATCTGTAGCAGTAATGTTATTAAAATTAACAGGGAAAGTTAAATTAGCTTCAAAACCTCCTTTTTTAAAATTTGCCATCATCTGTGCATAAGGCTTTAAACTTTTGAATTTGAGATTGTTCTCATAATCTATTCCAAAATTCTGAACCGTTCCACTAGCCTCACCGTTTAGGTCGGTTATTAACTTATTGGTGGTATAATTAACCCCAACCTCTGGTGTAAAAGTCCAACTGTTTTTAGAAAAACCAACTGAAGCAGAGTGCATTGTTTCAAAAGTTTTAAGGTTTAAAAATTGATGAATCATATCACTATTCTGAGCCTCTGTTTGTAATGACGGAACATAATTAGCAGGATTAATAAATAAATCTTGTTTATCATCTCTATAACTTATAAACGACATTACGTTTACCAGTTTTTCTTTCCAAGGGATTATTGCACTTAGTGAATTTTGGAAATTATTAGACGGTGTTTTATATCTCTGGTCTGAATTGATAACATTTACCGTTTTAGCAACATCAGTATTCCAAAGTCCATTATAAGTGGTTGTATTTTTGAAAAAACTTTTATTAGCGTTTTTAGAAAAAATAATTTCTCCTTTTGCCTGATTGGTGTAGAAGTTATTTGCTATAGAAGTTCTGTTTGTTAAGCCCCCATTAGCATTATATACATTCACTACACTTTCTCTATCAATAGCATTATTTATATAGCTTGTGTTGGCTTTCAACTCCCATTCTTTTGATAAGTTGGTTAATAAATTAGCTGAAAGATAGTGCACGTTATTAAACAAATATCTATTAACAGGAATATTTGATGGGGTAGCTGCATTTTCTACATTGAGCCAAGAATTTTCAGAAAAATTTCTTCTTACCCCTTCGAATCTGTTTCCGAAAGCCATAATTTGATTTTCTTTTTCTACCTGATCGCCAATATTATTGGTTTTATAATTCAGTACCCATTGCATTTTTTGAGTAAAAAGCATTGGCGAAAGTTTTAAATTCCAAAGAGAAGGAGCTATTCCTAAAGAAGCCTCGCCTCTACCCGTCATAGTTACAGAATTTTTCAGTTTTACATTGATGGCCGCATTTTCTGAAGCTACCTTGTCCTGAAGAATTTTCACGGGCTGATGGTTTTCCATAATTTCTACTTTTTGTACCGCATCTTTTGGTAGAGAGTTATTAATGGTTCCGTAACCACCTTCCATTAAATCTTTTCCGTTGACATAGAATTTATTAATTGGCTCACCCTGATACAGTATTGAACCATCTTTATTAACTTCTACACCCGGCATTTTTTTAAGTACATCTGCTAAAGTTCTATCAGATTTACTTTCGAAAGATTTTAAATCATAAGAAATCGTGTCACCACGTTTGGTTACCAATTTAGTTTTTAATTTTATCTCTTTTATTTCTGTCGCTTTTTCTTCTAAAGTAAAATTAAGCGTTTGCGTTGCATTATTATAGTTTTCAATAATCGTTTGGCGGTTAAAAGCTTTTACTTTTATTAAAATTTTAGCATCATTACTGATGAAAGTTACCTTATAATTGCCTTTTGCATCGGTAATTGCATAGCTAAGAATGGCGTTTTTGCCAATTTCTTCAATCGTAACACTTGCGCTTGGTAGCGGTTTTCCGTCTTCATCTTTTACATTTCCAGAAATGGTTTTTTGTGCGAAAATTAGAGTTGAAAATAAAATAATAAATAAAAATGAGATAGATTTTTTCATCAAATAATGTTTT
>JAYRDY010000115.1:0-7015 GCA_041909215.1 Cloacibacterium sp.
AATGACTTTAGTAGATAAATACAAAACAATGGGTGTAAGAACCAATGCTGATACACCTAAAGATGTAGAACAAGCAACTTATTTTGGAGCAGAAGGTGTAGGTCTTTTCAGAACTGAGCACATGTTCTATGGTGAAGGTAGTGATAAACCATTATTCTTATTAAGAAAAATGATCATGAGTGACACCGAACAAGAACGTAAGTCAGCGCTTAATGAATTGTTTACTTTCGTGAAGAGAGACATTAAAGCTACATTAGAAGTAATGAAAGGAAATCCAGTAACCATCAGATTACTAGACCCACCATTACACGAATTCGTACCTCACGATAAAGCAAAATTACAAGAGCTTTCTAAAGAATTAGGTGTTAGTATGAGCATCTTAAACAGAAGAATTCTTGCACTACACGAAAACAACCCAATGCTTGGTCACAGAGGTGTACGTTTAGGAGTTTCTTACCCAGAAATTACAGAAATGCAAGTAAGAGCAATCTTTGAAGCTGCTGCAGAATTACAAAAAGAAGGCGTAAAAGCTTTCCCAGAAATTATGATTCCTGTAACTTGTGGCAGACACGAGCTGTCTCACCAAAAAGCAATTGTAGATAGAGTTTATGATGAGACTTTAGAAAAAATGGGCTTGAAAAAAATCCCTTACATGTATGGTACAATGATTGAGATTCCTAGAGCAGCACTTAAAGCAGATTCTATGGCGCAAGTTGCAGATTTCTTCAGCTTTGGTACTAATGACTTAACTCAAATGTCATTCGGTTTCTCTAGAGATGATATCGGCGGTTTCTTACCAAAATATTTAGACCTTAAATTATTAGCTGGTGACCCATTTGTTTCTATTGACCAAACTGGTGTTGGTGAATTAATCAAAATCGGAGTAGAAAGAGGTAGAAAAACAAAACCAAACTTAAAAGTAGGTATTTGTGGTGAGCACGGTGGTGATGCAGAATCAGTTAAATTCTGTCATTCAATCGGTATGAATTATGTAAGTTGTTCTCCATTTAGAGTTCCAATTGCTAGATTAGCTGCTGCACAAGCTGCTATTGAAGAAAAAGCTTACGTTAAAAAATAATACAAATTATAACTAACATTGTAGCCGCCTCAGCATTTGCTGAGGCGGTTTTTTGCTGCTTGAAAAATTTTTCTTGAGTTTCCTTTTTAAAGAATCAGACCATAAATTAAAAATAAAGTAATATTTTATCATTAAATAAAGAATTAATCTTAAAAAACTTTGTTTTTTCATAATCTTGTACTAAATTAGTCAGTCTATTTAATTTTCCATTTTTAATACTGATAAACCATGATTCATCCTATAGAACCTTTCTCTTTATTTACTGATTTTGATATTCATTTGTTTCGAGAAGGAAAGCATTTCAAACTCTACGATAAAATGGGTTCTCATAAAGTGGAAAAAGAAGGCAGAAATGGAGTTTATTTTGCAGTTTGGGCACCCAATGCAAAACAAGTTTCTGTAATTGGTAATTTTAATGAATGGAATGCCGAAAAACATCCTTTACTTTATCGTTGGGATAATTCGGGGATTTGGGAAGGCTTTATTGAAGGTTTAGACCTTGGCGAAGTTTACAAATATGGTATCCAAACATACAGCGGAAGATTTTTAGAAAAAGGTGATCCTTATGCTTTGCAATGGGAACGCGCCGTACAAGCAGGTTCTATTGTAGGAACTACTTTTTATGAATGGAATGATAAAGATTGGATGCAAAATCGTCATCAAAAAAATGCTTTAGATGCTCCGTTTTCAGTTTACGAAGTGCATCTTGGTTCTTGGATGCGCGGAACGGATGATCCCGAAAGATTTTTCACTTACAGAGAAATTGCAGAAAGATTGGTGCCTTATGTTAAAGAAATGAATTTTACGCACGTAGAATTTATGCCTGTGATGGAATATCCTTTCGATCCGAGTTGGGGTTATCAAATAACAGGATTTTACGCGGCAAGTTCCAGATTCGGTTCGCCACAAGATTTAATGTATCTTATAGAAGAATTACATAAAAATGATATTGGCGTTATTCTCGATTGGGTTCCTTCGCATTTTCCCGGAGATGCAAATGGTTTGCATTTTTTTGATGGAAGTTTTCTTTATGAACATGAAGATCCGAGAAAAGGTTTTCATCCAGATTGGAAATCTCACATCTTTAATTATGGAAGAAATGAGGTGAAATCTTTCCTCATTTCCAACGCTTGTTTTTGGCTCGACAGATATCATGCAGATGGTTTACGGGTAGATGCAGTTCGCTCTATGTTAGAATTAGATTATTCGAGAGCTGAAGGAGAATGGGAACCGAATATTTATGGAGACAACAGAAATCTGGAAGCCATAGAATTTATTAAAGAATTTAATATTATTGTATATAGAGAATTTCCTGATATACAGACAATTGCGGAAGATAGCAGTGATTTTCCTAAAGTTACCAAACCGATTTATGAAGACGGTTTAGGTTTCGGGATGAAATGGATGATGGGTTGGATGCACGATACTTTAGATTATTTTGAAGAAGATCCTATCGCAAGAAAATATCATCATAATAAACTCACTTTCAGTACGATGTATATGAATAATGAGAACTATATGTTGCCATTATCTCATGACGAAGTTGTACACGGAAAAAGCAGTTTGATTTTCAAAATGCAAGGCGATGAATGGCAAAAACACGCCAATCTGCGTGCAATGTACACTTATATGTATGCACATCCGGGGAATAAATTGCTTTTCATGGGCGGGGAATTTGGGCAAACACACGAATGGGATTTTAGTCAGAGTTTAGATTGGCATCTTCTACAATATCCTATTCATAAAGGTTTACAAGATTTTGTTAAAAAACTGAATACTTTATACAAAACAGAAACAGCGCTTTTCGAGAATAATTTTAATCATTACGGATTTGAATGGATTGAAGCGGATGATGCAGATAATTCCATTTTTGTTTTCCTAAGAAAAGGCAAAACGGAAGACGATGTTTTAATGACGGTTCTCAATCTTACACCAAGAACGTTTGATTATAAAATTGGCATAGATGAAGGTACAAAATGGCAAGTAATTCTCAATTCTGATGATAAAGAATTCGGTGGAAGCGGTGTAATTCCAGAAATAAAATGGTATGAAGAAACTGGTTGGAATAACAAGCCTAATTCTATGATTGTTACTTTGCCGCCACTTTCTGGCATTATTTTAAAACAAAACGAAAAAGTAATAAAAATTGAAAAAAATAAATTAGATCATAACTCATAATTCATATATACAATGAAAGTTTTCCATTTAAGTGTAGAATGTTTCCCCGTCGCAAAAGTTGGCGGCTTGGCAGATGTGGTAGGAGCTTTACCAAAATATCAAAAGAAATTAGGGGTAGATGCCAAAGTAGTAATGCCTTGGTATAATAAACCTTTTGTTCAGGAACATGAGTTCGAGGTGGTTTTTGATGGTTTTATTCATCAAACGCATCACATGTATCAGGTTTTAGTGCTGAAGGAAAAGTATGATGTTTTGGGTTATGAATTGTATTTGGTGAAAATCCCAGGTTTGTTAGATCGCGATAATGTATATGGTTATTTTGATGAAGCTCAGCAATTTATAGCATTCCAGCATGCGGTTTTACATTGGCTGTCATCAATGCAAATTCGTCCAGATGTACTGCATTGTCATGATTCTCATACAGGTTTAGTGCCTTTTATGGTAGAATATTGTCCAGATTTTGAGTTTTTAAAAGGGGTAAAAACCATTGGTACCATCCATAATGGAGAATATCAGGGAAGTATGGATTGGTCTATGTCTAATTTTATGCCTCGTTTTGATGCTTGGAAATGGGGACTTCTCGATTGGAAGGGCAGAATTAATCCTTTAGCCACGATGATAAAATGTTGTCATGAGTTTACAGCGGTTTCTCAAGGTTATATGGACGAACTTTATGAAGAAGCCCAAGGTTTGGAAGAGCTGATAAGGCAAGAACATAGAAAAGCACATGGTATTATTAATGGGATTGATGTAGAATTTTGGGATCCTGCAACAGACGCAATGTTGCCGTATAATTTTTCTGCAAAAGATGCAACTGAAGGCAAAAGAAAAAATAAAGAAAAACTTTGCGAAGAATATCATTTGAATCCAGATTTACCACTTTTTTCTTTCATAGGAAGATTTGCAGGGGAGAAAGGCGCAGATATGTTGCCAGATATTATTAGGCGTTCTATTCAGGAGACAGAAGGTGCACTTAATATAATGGTGTTGGGTTCTGGTAATTTAGAGTTAGAACATACTTTAAAAGAACTGAAGAAAGAATTTCATATCAATTTTGCTTTAGATTTAGGATATAAAGAACATTTATCTCACCAGATTTATGCGAGTTCAGATTTTTTATTGATGCCTTCAAGAGTAGAGCCTTGCGGGCTTAACCAAATGTATGCAATGCGCTACGGAACCATCCCGATTGTGCGTTATACAGGCGGCCTGAAAGATACCGTAAAAGATATTGCTTCTGGTGGTTATGGTCTCAATTATACATTTCCAGGGTCAGATGATGCGGTGCATGCCATAAAAAGAGCACTTTATGTTTATATGGACCAAGAATTAATGAAAAACCTGAGAAATATTATTATGAATTTAGATTTTTCTTGGGAGAATTCTGCGGAAAAATACATAACTTTATACGAGAAAAAATAACTGATTTTACAGCTTAATATTAAAAGTAATTGATGAATAATTGTAAATAATATTAAAAAATAATCAAAACACATTTAGAAAATAAAAAACTTACATATGAAACCCAATGTTATTTCTATTGTTTTAGGAGGCGGCCGAGGAAGTAGGCTTTTTCCTCTTACAGACAAACGTTCAAAACCCGCTGTGCCAATCGCAGGTAAATATAGGTTAGTAGATATCCCTATTTCTAACTGTCTTAATTCTGGCTTTAATAGAATTTTAGTCCTTACTCAGTTCAACTCAGCATCTCTTAATTCTCATATTAAAAATACCTACCATTTTGATATTTTTAGTAAAGGTTTTGTAGATATTTTAGCCGCAGAACAAAGCACTGAAAACGAAAACTGGTACCAAGGTACAGCAGATGCAGTAAGACAATCTATGCGCCATTTAGAGAAATACGATTATGATTATATCCTTATTCTCTCTGGTGACCAGTTGTATCAAATGGATTTTAGACAAATGATAGATTTCCACGCTCAAAACGGAGGAGATATTACCATTGCTACCATTCCTGTTAATGCGAAAGATGCTACAGGTTTCGGTATTTTGAAATCTAATGAAGAAAACCAAATTACCTCTTTTATTGAAAAACCATCATCGGATTTATTACCAGATTGGAAATCTGAAGTGAGTGATGAAATGAAAGCGGAAGGCAGAGATTATTTGGCATCAATGGGTATTTATGTTTTCAATAAAAATCTGTTGAAAAAAATGTTCGCCGAAGATCCAGGAGATGATTTTGGTAAAGATTTAATCCCAAATGCCATCAGTAAAGGTTATAAAACATTAAGTTATCAGTACGAAGGGTATTGGACGGATATCGGTACCATCGGTTCTTTCTTTGAAGCCAATATGGATCTTACCAACGAAGTGCCAAAATTCAACATGTTCAGTTCTTCGCCTATTTATACAAGACCGAGAATGTTGCCGCCTTCAAAAATTAACGGTTCTTTCGTTAATAAAGCAGTTTTTGGTGATGGCAGTATTATTATGGCTGATAAAATAGAACATACTTTGGTAGGTAACAGAACGAGAATTGATAAAGGTAGTACTGTTATCAGATCTTATATTATGGGTGCAGATTATTACCAAACTATTGAAGATATTTTAGAAAACGAGAAAAAAGGCATCCCAAGTATTGGTGTGGGTAAATTCTGTTATATTGAAAACGCTATTTTAGATAAAAATTGCCACATTGGTAATAATGTAAGAATTATAGGGAATAAAAATCTTCCTGATGGAGATTTTAGCACTTATTCGGTTAAAGATGGAATCATCGTTATTAAAAAAGATGCAATCATCAAAGACGGAACGGTAATTCCTTAAAGTTTATTATTTTTGGATAAATCGGGTTCGTGAAATTTTTGCGAGCCCGATTTTTATTCTAACTTTGCCAAAATCATAAAATTATTTATAATGAAATCTTTTAAGACTTTATTTACTGTTTTAGCTTTGGTATTGATGGCTAATTTTTCTTCGGCACAAGCAAAAAATGATTGGAAAGAGAAAAATGATTTCCATAAAGTAATGAGCCAAACGTTTCACCCAGCAGAAGAAGGTAATTTTGCGCCGATAAGAAGCAGAATTAATGAAATGTTAGATAAAGCCGAAGCTTTTAAAAATTCTGAAATTCCTGCGGAGTTTAGTCATCAAAAAGAAATAAAAAATAATCTTAAAAAATTGGTGAAACAAACAAAGTCTTTCAAGAAAAAAATCAATAAAGGTGTTTCTGATGCAGATTTGAAGGCTGATTTTATTGCTTTGCACGATACGTTTCATCAGGTAGTAGGTCTTTGTAAAGCAGAAGACGAACATGTGCATTAATTGCATGTTGCGGAAATAAAAATCTAATTACTTTTTACATTACTTCTTATTGTAATGCGTTTATTTAAATTTATAACATACATCACTGTTTTTCTAGTATCTGTTTATGCTTTGTCTATGCTTTTTGTGGACGAGAGTAAACAATTTACCATAGAGAAAGAAATTAATTATCCTGTTGATAAGGTTTTTCCGCAGTTTAATAATTTGCAAAATTTCGCACAATGGTCTGCTTTTTTTCAGAATAAAGACAATTACAGTTTATCTTTTTATACTCCTTACGAAGGGCAAGGCAGCTCTATGTCGTTTCAAAATCCTAAAAACAAAAGTGATTTTGGCGATTTGTTTATCAGATATTCTAACCTTAATTCTACCCTTAAATATCAACTATTTGAAGGGGATAAAAAAAGTCCTTACCAAATTGATGTTAAATTTTTTCCGCAAAAGAATAAAACGAAAGTCGTTTGGTTTATA
>JAYRDY010000116.1:0-6989 GCA_041909215.1 Cloacibacterium sp.
ATTTATTTACTATTGGCTTTATTTACAATTTATTATTTTAAATTTTCCCAATACCATTTCACTGCCTCTCTAAGCCCTTCTTTCATGGAAAATTTTGGATTATAACTTAAAAGTGTTTTTGCTTTTTCTATACTTGCTAGAGAATGGGGAATATCTCCTTTTCTGTAATCGCCATATAATACTTCAACTTTTGCAATTTCTTGGTCAAATTCTGACAGGTATTCTTTCAGGTATTTCACCAAATCATTTAATGTAGTTCTTTCTCCAAAAGCAGTATTGTATACTTGGTTGAGTGCTTCTTCATTTTCTACAGTTAATGCCAAGAGATTCATTAGAATCACATTATCTATGTAGGTAAAATCTCTAGAATACTCACCACCCCCATTGATCACAGGTGATTCATGACTCATGAATTGCATGACAAACTTAGGAATTACCGCAGCATAGGCGCCATTTGGATTTTGCTTTCTTCCGAAGACATTAAAATATCTTAAACCGATGGTATCAAAATCATAGGTTTTCTTAAAAACATCTGCATATAACTCATTTACATATTTGGTTATTGCGTATGGCGAAAGTGGTTTTCCTATTCTTTCTTCTATTTTAGGTAAAGCTTCAGAATCTCCGTAAGTAGAAGAACTCGCAGCATAGATGAGTCTTTTTACGCCTGCATCTCTAGCAGCCACTAACATATTTAAGAAACCACCTACATTGACTTCGTTACTAGTAATGGGATCATTAATAGAACGAGGAACCGAACCTAGTGCTGCTTCATGCAAGACAAAATCTTGATTTTCGCAGGCTTTTTTACAAGTTTCTAAGTTTCTTATATCTCCTTCGATGAGTGTGAAATTGGGATTCTGAAGACTGGTTTCCAGATTTTCTCTTCTTCCTGTAGAAAAATTATCTAAACAAGTCACGATTGCTCCTAAATCTAGGAGTGTCTCACAAAGATTAGAACCGATAAAACCGGCTCCACCTGTAACTAATATTCTTTTATTTTGTAATATTTCAAAATTGTTAACTATGAACATTTTATAAAGAAAATTTATTTCCTAATTTGAATTTAAAAAATTAATTTAAATGACAGGAAACCATGATTATTACTCTTATTTTATTAAAATAAACGCAACAAATATACAATTTATTATTTATCTAGTTTTTCAAAAACAGAATTGTTGCTGATAAATTCTGGGACCATTTTTTTTAGTAGTTTCACCACTTCAATTTGGTCTCTTCTGAGTGCCGCTTTCGTGATTCTATTAGCAAGACATTCAATATCTTCAAACTCCATGTGTGGGTCCATAGAGACCATAATCTTTTCGTGAGGTGTAGGAAGGTTTTTAGTATCATCACTTAACAATTCCTCATACAATTTTTCTCCCGGTCTTAGTCCTGTATATTTTAATTTAATATCGATTTCTGGTTCAAAACCAGATAGTTTAATCATTTTGATGGCGAGGTCTTTAATTTTCACGGGTTCTCCCATATCGAACACAAAAATTTCACCTCCTTTCCCCATGGTTCCTGCTTGTAGCACTAATTCACAAGCTTCTGGTATGGTCATAAAATATCTTACAATCTCTGGATGAGTAATGGTAACAGGACCTCCTTTTTCGATTTGCCTTTTAAAGTGCGGAATGACTGAGCCATTACTTCCTAAAACGTTTCCAAATCTGGTGGTAATGAACTTGGTGGTGTTTCCTGGCACGTCTTGTAATGCTTGTACTAATAATTCTGCACCTCTTTTAGAAGCTCCCATTACATTGGTAGGATTTACGGCTTTGTCCGTAGAGATCATTACAAATCTATTGATATTATACTTTGAAGAAAGGGTTGCTAAGTTTTTGGTTCCAAATATATTGACCAAAATCGCTTCATGAGGATTGTTTTCTATGAGAGGTACATGTTTATATGCTGCTGCATGATAAACCATCGAAAAATTATATTTCTGGAAAAGTGGCTCTAGCCTGTGCTTATTAGAGATATCACCTAATACAAATCTAAAATTAATGTCTGGATACTTTTCTTCCATTTCCAATTGGATTTCATGAAGGGGAGTTTCCGCTTGGTCTAAAACCACAATAAGAGAGGGTTTAAATTGCGCGACCTGCCTTACGATTTCGCTCCCAATAGAACCTGCTCCACCAGTAACTAAAACTGCCTTTTCGAAATGATGTTTCATCACTTCTTCATTTTGGATACAAATCGGTTCTCTATCTAACAAGTCTTCAATTTGAAGATTCCTAATATTGGCTTCAATTTTTTTATTGCTGAATTCTTCTACCATTGGTGCTTGAAGAATTTCTAAGTCTTTATCTAGTAGAATATTCACCCATTCGTCTAATTCTTCTTTGGTTAATCTTTCTTTTAGAAGTAAAACCCCTTCAAGACCTAATTGTTCTTTCGATTTATTAACGAATTTATCTTGTGTTAAGATTTTAAGTCCAAGGATTTTGGCATATTTAGAGTCATTTCTTTTGGTTAAAAACCCTATAAGTTCATAAGGAAGATTATCATTATCTAAAATAGCTCCTGCTATTGCCACTGAATGGTCTGAAATCCCCAAGACCATAATTCTTTTTTTCTGGGTGCTAGCTTTTACATGCTTAACAAAATAGAAGGATTGTTTAACTGCTAGTCTAAAAACCAATAATGCTGTAAAAGAAATTACAAAATACAGCAGTAAAAGAGGCGTATAAAATAATTTTATTTTGGTTAACCAAAATGTAGAATATTTGAGTACTAAAAGAAATACAACGCTAATAAAAGAGGACCAAAATATTTTTTGAATATCAATAAAAGTAGAATGTCTTATTATACCCGCAAAGGTTTTGAAGGCATACATAAAGATGATGTTGGTGCCAATAATGATAATATATTTCCATTCAATCGGTAAAAATTTTGGAAGTGTTGTGATTTTATTGAGTATATAAAATGCTATAGCTAAAGAAAAAAATAAAATACAGATATCTATTAAAAAAACCATCCAACGTGGAAGATATCTTAAACTAGAAATTCTGAGGAAATTATCCCCACTGGTCATTTTATTTTTAGAATTTTTTGGCATAGTTTTTAGAAGTTTATTCAATTAGTTTTTTTATTACTTTATAAATTTTTTCTTTATCGTCGTCTGTAAGATTAGACCCAGAAGGTAGACACAATCCATTATTGAACAGCGTCTCAGCAATATTTACGCCAAAATACATTTTATTGGCAAAAAGTGGTTGCAGATGCATAGGCTTCCAGAGTGGTCTCGTCTCTATATTTTCTTCTGCAAAGGCCAATCTCCAAAACTCTCTGTCTTTATTTCCTATTTTTTCAGGGTGTATAATGATCGCATTGAGCCAATGATTGGATTGATAATCTTCGGATGGTTCAGTAAATAGTTCTACTCCTTCCTGATTTTTGAAAATATTTTTATAAAACTCGTAATTGGCTCTTCTTTGTGCTACTCTTTCGTCAATCACTTCCATCTGACCACGACCTATTCCTGCGCAAATATTGCTTAATCTGTAGTTGTATCCTACAATAGAATGCTGATAATGTGGTGCGTCATCTTTGGCTTGAGTGGAAAGAAAAACTGCTTTTTGTTTATAAATTTCTTCTTTGAGCACTAATGCACCTCCTCCAGAAGTGGTAATGATTTTATTTCCATTAAAGCTCAAGACAGAAATATCTCCAAATGTTCCACATTTTTGACCTCTATAAGTGCTTCCTAATGCTTCTGCACTATCTTCGATGATAGGAATATTATATTTTTCTGAAATGGCTTTTATTTCTTCTACTTTATACGGCATTCCGTAAAGGCAAACCGTAATAATGGCTTTTGGTTTTTTGCCTTTTTCACTGCAAACCTTAATGGCCTCTTCTACTGCTATAGGGCAAAGATTCCAAGTATCTTTTTCACTGTCTACAAAAACGGGTATTCCTCCTAAATAAATAATAGGATTAGCTGACGCGGCAAAAGTAAGGGATTGACAGATGACAAAGTCATCTTTTTCTACTCCTAGCATTGCTAAAGCCAAATGCAATGCGGCAGTACCTGTAGAGACTACTGCTACATGAGATTCCTGTCCCAGATAATTTTCTAAGTCTTTTTCGAAGCCGACTATATTAGGGCCTAAAGGAGCAATCCAATTCCCATCAAAAGCTTCTTGAATATATTTCATTTCATTCCCGCTCATGTGCGGAGAAGAAAGCCATATTTTAGACTTATTGTTCACCTAATTCACTCAATTTAATAATTTTACCCGGTTTCCTACCACTGTAGCTCCTGCAGGAACATCTTTTATAATCACAGCCCCAGCTCCTACAATTGCATCTTGACCTATGGTTACCCCTGGGATAATTCTTGCTCCAATACCTATCTGCGCACGTTTTTTTATGGTGATATTTCCCGCCAAAGTTACGGAAGGCGAAATATGCACATAATCTTCTATTATACAATCATGCTCTATTACCGATGCTGTATTGATAATGCAATGGTTTCCTATCTTCACTTCTGCATTTACACAAACTTGCGGCATCACTACTGTCCCTTCTCTTAACTCTGAGAATCTAGAAACAAAAGCACTTCTGTGAATCAAGGTTTCAAAAGTACAAATCCCATAGAGTTTATTAACGATGTTCTCTCTAGCTTTAGCATCACCTACAGCAATAATAACTTTATGTTTTCTAAGTAAATCTTCTGTGGGTTTATAAATTTCGAGATGGTGGAAAAAATCTGCAGGAGGATTGTCATCTACCAGATATTCTAATAGCATATCATTTGATAAAATGATATCATAAATTACTTTGGCATGGCCAACTGCACCGTATAGAATCAGACTATTCATTTCCTTTAAAAGCAATATTGGTAGCTTCTCCTTCTCTATTTACTCCTTCTAATTTAAGCACTTTTTTCAAAGTTAAGAACATTATTTGTAAATCAAGCAAAAAACTCATATTTTCTACATACCAAACGTCAAACTTAAATTTTTTTCCCATTCTACAGCATTTCTACCATTGATTTGTGCCCAACCTGTAATTCCTGGTTTTATGAAATGTCTTTTCTTTTGAAAATCATTATAAAGCGGCAGGTATTCTGGAAGTAGCGGTCTAGGACCTATGAGACTCATGTTTCCTAGTAGTACATTGATGAGTTGTGGGATTTCGTCTAGAGAAGTTTTTCTCACAAGTTTTCCTATTTTTGTTAATCTTTCTACATCTGGTAAAAGATTTCCATGAGCATCTCTTTTATCGTTCATGGTTCTGAACTTGATGATTTTAAAAATTTCCTCGTTTTTCCCGGGTCTATTTTGTAGAAAAAAAACTTTTCCTCTATTGGCAAACAATAAAGTGATAAATACTATCAGAAAAATAGGACTCGTAACGATTAATCCTAATAATGACAGCACAAAATCTAATAAAGGCTTGAAAAAAATTTTATACATAACAACACACAAATTTACTTTTTTTTTCAGAGAATGGTTATTTTTTTAACATTTTTTTAAGACTGAAATTGATTCACAATTTCTTCATATTCATAACCTTTTGACATCAAGAATTTTATCAATTTTTGTTTTCTTTGATAATCTTTCAATCCTTTGTAAGTGGGTAATAGTTTTTCGATAAAATCACGAATGGTATCTTGATAATCATGCTCATCTATTTCCGAAAAAGATTTGGCAATGAGTTTATCAGAAATTCCCTTGAGACGGAGTTGTTGTTTGATTTTATTTTTTCCCCATTTTTTGATATAAAACTTACCTCGGGTGTAGCTTCTCGCAAATCTTTCTTCGTTTAAGTAGTTCTCTTTTATGAGATAGAGGATTATTTCTTCTTTGGCTTCCGGAATAAGCACAAATTCCTTCATTTTTTGTTCTACATCTTGATGAGAACGATCTTGATAAACGCAATAATTGGCTATTTTTTGCTTAATTTCAGAAAAAGTGTAAGTTTTTTGTTTCATTATGGTTAAAAAAATGTCTTTGCCTTAATTTAAATGCCAAAAAAAAGAGAAACCTCACCGAAACCATCCATTCTGTTTTCTAGAGATGAAATAATTGCAATGAAATTCCCCTATTCTATTAATATTTAAAAAGAGGTTGCTCACTCATCAGTTCATTAACCTGCGAACGCACTTTTGCAATTACCGCTTCATCTTTGATATTGGTAACCACTTCATTGATTAAATCTGCTATGGTCTCCATGTCTTTTTCTACTAAACCTCTCGTGGTAATGGCAGCGGTTCCTAATCTGATTCCAGAAGTGATAAAAGGTGACTTATCATCATAAGGAACCATGTTTTTATTACACGTAATATCTGCTTTTACCAAAGCTTTTTCGGTTTCTTTACCGTTTACGCCTTTGTTTCTAAGGTCTACCAACATCAGGTGATTATCTGTGCCTCCACTTACAATGTCAAATCCTCTATCAATCATTGCTTTTGCTAATGCCTGAGAATTGGCTATTACTTGTTTGGCATAAATCTCAAATTTCTGATCAAGAGCTTCACCGTAAGCCACCGCTTTTGCAGCAATCACGTGTTCTAGTGGCCCACCTTGAGTTCCTGGGAATACTGCTCCATCTAATACGGCGCTCATCATTTTGGTTTCGCCTTTTGGCGTTTTGTGACCGTAAGTATTTTCGAAATCTTTGCCCATCATGATCATTCCTCCTCTTGGTCCACGAAGCGTTTTATGCGTAGTAGTGGTTACTACATGGCAATGTTCGAATGGTGAGTTTAATAATCCTTTGGCAACTAAACCTGCAGGATGTGCAATATCTGCCCACAATGTAGCGCCTACCTCATCTGCAATCTCTCTGAATTTGGCATAATCTAAATCTCTAGAATAAGCTGAGAAACCTGCAATCAGCATTTTTGGTTTTTCGCGAAGTGCTACTTCACGCATTTGGTTATAATCGATAAGACCTGTTTCTTTTTCAACTCCGTAAAATACAGGACGGAAATTAATTCCAGAAAAATTAACATGAGAACCATGTGT
>JAYRDY010000117.1:0-6975 GCA_041909215.1 Cloacibacterium sp.
CGTTACAGGAACTTCTTGAATAATCGAAAGGTGAATATCTCCTGTTCCTGGAGGAAGGTCAATCAATAAGAAATCTAGATTTCCCCATGCTGCATCACGAAGCATTTGGTTCAAAGCTTTACTTGCCATTGGTCCACGCCAAACTACTGCCTGATTCGCTCCAGAGAAATAACCGATTGAAAGCATTTTTACGCCATAATTTTCGATAGGTTTCATCATATTTTTACCATCTACTTCTACAGAAATTGGTTTTTCTGCTTCTGTATCAAACATGGTTGGGACAGATGGTCCGTAAATATCCGCATCAAGAACACCTACAGAGAATCCCATTTTTTGCAAAGTAACGGCTAAGTTTGCCGTAACGGTAGATTTCCCTACTCCCCCTTTACCAGAAGCAATAGCGATGATATTTTGAATTCCCGGAATTTCTTTTCCTTTGATTTGGTTTTGTTGAACTTGTGAAGGCTCAGGCGAAGTGATTTTAAGTTTCAGCACTACTTGGTCACCAAATTCCGTAGCAAAAGCCTGCTTCATGGCTGCTTCCAGCTTCTTCTTTTCGTGCATTGCTGGGGAATGTGCAATCATATCAATATAGACATCATCACCCATTACTTGGAAGTTTTGTACTAAATCATCAACTTCTATTTCTTTCAGAAACTCCTGAACTTTAGTTTTCGTCAACATAATTTATTGAAATTTTTTGAGATACAAATTTACATAAAAATAATTAATTTGGAATGAATAAAAATAAGTATATTAATGATTGATAGAATTGATTTATCAACCCAATTTTTAATCCAAAATTATCTAGATTTAATAAAAATTTAAAAATCTTATGATAAATCTTTTGTCAGAATTTTTCAACTCGCTAAATTCGTACAAAATTTGAGAAAAAATGACGAAAATAGGAATTGAAGCGGCGAGTTTCTTTGTGCCGAGCTTATATTTAGAGATAAAAGATTTGGCAGAGAAACGCGGTATAGAGCCAGCAAAGTTAGAAAAAGGATTAGGTCTTCATAAAATGGCTTTTCCGGATGTGCACGAAGATGCTGCTACTTTGGCTGCTGAAGCTTTACTCAAGTTAATCAAAAATAATAACATGCAACCTAAAGAAATTTCAAGAATTTATTTGGGAACAGAAAGTGCTTTAGACGCTGCAAAACCTACCGCAACTTATGCAATGCAAATGGTAGAAACGGCTTTGGCAGGCGAGTTTGGCGAGAGATGTTTTAGGAATTGCGATGTAGTGGATATGACTTTCGCTTGTGTGGGCGCTGTAGATGCTCTGCATAATTCTCTGGATTTTGTAAGAGCAAACCCTAATAAAAAAGCAATTGTTATCGCTTCAGATTATGCTAAATACGAATTGGCTTCTACAGGAGAATATACACAAGGTGGTGGTTCTGTGGCTTTTTTAATTTCTTCTGATGCTAAACTTTTAGAGATTGAAAATAAAATTGGTGTAGCTACAGAAAGTGTTTTTGATTTTTTTAAACCAAGAAGAGAAATAGGTAAATCTTCAGTAAATGGTTTGCCAGAAACTTTTGCGGATAAAGTAGAAATTTTTACAGACGAGCCTGTTTTTGATGGTCAATATTCTAACCAATGTTATCAAGACAGAATTAAAGAAGCTTATATACACTATAAAGAAGAAAGCGGAAAAGGAAAACCTTATGAAAATTGGAGATTTTTAATCTTCCATTTGCCTTATGCTTTTCATGGAAAAAGATTATTTACAGAAATTTTCGGGATTGAAAACGGAATGAATACAGCTACTCCTGAAGATATAAAAGCCATTGCACAAACTGATGAGTATAAAAAACTGGTTGCAGAAAAAATAGAAATCACCCAACGTGCAAGTTCTGAAATTGGGAATATGTACACTGCTTCTATTTTTATGGCACTTTTATCAGCCTTAGAAGTTTCTCTTAAAAATGGAGAAGAATTGGCAGGGAAAGAGATTGGTTTCTTAAGTTACGGAAGTGGTAGCAAATCTAAAGTTTTTGCAGGTAAAGTAGGTGATAATTGGAAGCAGGTTGTAGCAAAACTTAATATTTTTGAAACGCTTCAGCAAAGAACTCCGATAGATTTTGAAACCTATGAAAAACTTCACAGAAAGCAATTAGAAACCTCTGTGAACCAAAATTGGAAGGGTTTTGGACTCGTGAAAATTGAAAAAGAAAATCCTGTTTTAGTAGGTGCTAGATATTACGAGAGAAGATAAAAGCTTTGTATAAAAGAATCAATTCTAGTAAATAAAAAAATAATCGAGATGAATTCGTCTCGATTATTTTTTTTACCCTTAAGTGTATTTTTATATTAATGATATTGTCATATCTTTGTGATTATAGATGAACTATAATAAGTATTCATACTATTTTAATTAAAATAAAGTTATTTATATATAGTTTCATTAATTAATTAATTCTTTGAGATGAAAACGATGCGCTCATTTTTAATAAGCTTTTTATTCTTTATTTTTGGGTTGTTGAAATCTCAAGATCAGAATGATTTTTATATTTCGGATGCGCAAGGCAATCAATCTCTTTTAGTGAGTTGCAATTATCCTTTTGTTAATAATAACTGCATTAGTTTAACCGCACATTATCCAATATTTAAACTTACAGATTCTTACGCTGTTAAAGCTGCAAATTTTACTCCTTATTCCGTTACTTCAAAAACCGTAATTAAAGAAGATTTAGATGATGTTTTTACAGGGATTATAGATTTGCCTTTTTCGTTTTGTTTTTATGGGAAGTCGTATAAACAACTGGTCATCGGTTCAAATGGGATGATTAGCTTTGATATTGGCCAAGCAAACCAGCCAAATGCACCTAATTTTTCTGATACATTACCCAGCCAGAACTTACCAAAAGAGTCTATTTTTGGCGTGCTTCAGGATATCTATTTTTCTAAAAATGATGATTCTGAAATCAGTTATTCTGTGATCGGAAATGCACCGTTCAGAAAATTTATCGTTAATTTTCACAAAGGGAAACTTTCAGGTTGTGAAACAGAAACTTCAACGTCACAGATTGTACTTTCTGAAGGGAGTAATACCATTGAAGTTTTTATCGAAAACAAAGACCTACCCTGTAATCTTGCTAAATTCAAGAATGCTTTAATCGGAATTAATGATGCAACAGGAGCTTCTGGGCTTTCCGCACCAGACAGAAACACAGGGATTTGGGAAGCTAAAAAAGAAGCTTGGCTTTTTTCTCCTGCGAGTAATAATTTAGTCCCTCAGTTTATTTGGTATGATACAGAAGGAAATGTAATAGGAAGAGATGAAAACCAAATAGTATGTGTGCAGAAAGATGAAAAATATAAAGTTGATATTATTTTTAATGCATGTGGAGATTCGCAAACCTATTCGGATGACATCAATATTAAATTTGCAGTAGATTACCCTACCGTTACGCCTTATACTAAGACTGTTTGTAATGTAACAGACGCTATAACTTTGGCAGATTACAAGTCTTTTTTAACAACAAATGATGCATCTAATTTTAACTTCAAATTTATAGATGATTCAACGGGACAAGAGGTAGATGAGAACATTCCCTTTTCCATCAACAAAGATAAAATCTTTTCTGTTATTGTATCTAATAAAAATTTACCCGAATGTAAAAGCACTACTAAACTCACATTTTCTTTTTTTTCAGATAAAATCTTAACTACAAACTTAGGCGTTTGTGACGTTAATAACGATGGTGTAGAAGCTAATTATAATCTTAGCTGGCTGAATGCAAAATTGGTTGGCAATAACTACCAAGGAGCGGTAACTTATTTCGCAAGTTATAATGAGGCTATAGATAATAAAAATCCTATTTTAAATGCTGATGTTGTGAATGGGAGTCAGTTCTTTGTGAGATTAGCTTATCAAAGTTGCGTAAATGTATTGGGCCCAATTGTTATTAACCTTAACCCTACACCTGTGGTAGTCCCGTCTATAGATGTTGAACTGAAAATTTGTGATAATAATGATGATGGTTTTGAAAATTATGATTGGGTTGCGCTGGTTAGAAACAAGATTACCTTAGAACCCAATGTATCTTCTATTACTGTTTACAGCTCTATACAAGCGGCGCAACAAGGCAATCCTTCATTTGCGCTCAATCAGATAAGACCCGGCATTTACAAGGTATATGCTAGAGTTGCATTTCCGTCTGGATGCTATTCTATTGTGGAGATGAATATGAACGTTATTTTTGGGATTATTAAGCTTAATGATTCTAATACAGATATATGTTTTGATGGAGTTGAAGATATAGCTGTTAATCTAGATGAATTAACCAAAGATATGCTTATAGAGCCTTTAGATGGCACAGTAACAGGTCCTGTGTTTTTTGGAAGCTATCAAGATGCTGTGGATAATGATTTTTCTAAAATTATTCCAGCCGATCAATTAATTACAGACAATGGCAACTTTGTTACGAAGACTTTTTATGCTCGTTTTGATAAAGGAACAGATTGTTTTTCAATAAAACCTGTAATCATAAATCTTATCCATTTAGTTAAAAATAGAGATCAGTTTTCTGTTTGTGATTTTAAAAATGATGGTACAGAAACAGTTCAACTTAGTGATTATGTTGGGCAAGTAAATAATCAGTCGGGTACACAAGTTTTGTTTTTTGCATCTAAAGAATCAGCAGAAGCTAATGCAGTTGGCACAAACCTTACTTCGGTTACTATTAATGGGAATACCGTAATTTATGCAAGAATAAGTTATAAAGATTGTTTATTAATTATCCCAATAACTTTTACATTAACCAATACGCCAAATGTACTTTCAGAATTTAATGTAGAGATTAAAAACATTTGTGATAACAATGCAGATGGGAAAGAAAATATAGACGTAACAAGATATGAGTCACAAATTAATATCAATAATGATAATTTAGAATTCTCATACTATCAAAATTATAATGCGGTTAGCAATTCTTTTTCCAATCAATATTTAGACCCTACACAAGTTTCTTTATCTAACGGGAGCGTTGTGTATGTGAAGGCAAAATATAAAAATTCGGCATGTTACTCCGTTTCTAAAATTAATTTTACACTAGAGTTTTATCCGCCAATATATCTCGACAAAAATGCAGTGCTAAAACTTTGTGATAAGGATTTGAATTTCGGAGAATCTTTTAATTTATCTCTAGCAACACCTCAAATTTTTAACCAAAATAATAACCAAGTTCAGTTATCGGATTTGGCAATTACTTATTATGCTACGGAAACAGATGCGAATAATGGAACTTCTGTTGGTAAAATTACATCACCACATACAACTTCTGCGGCTAATGTTTTTGTTTATGCCAGATTTCAGTCTAGAACTTATGGTTGCTACTCAGTAGCGCCAATAAATTTGTTGTCTTACTTCCCAGTGAAAGCCAAAAATTCTGTTATCCAGATTTGTGACAATAATATTGATGGCTTTTATGACGTAAATCTTCTGGATTATAAAGACCAAATGGTGCAAACACCAAGCCCTGAAAACGTTTATACGTTTTATCTCAATCAAGCTGATATTGGGATTTCGGGAAGAGAAATCGCCAACCCAACGAATTTTATTCTAAATCCATATACCTCAAAAATATGGGTATATGTAGAGAATTTAAAAGATTGCGGAAGTAGCGCCGAAATTAATTTTGTAAACGGAACTCAGCTTACTATAAGCCCAAATCAGTTCAGTATTAATGATATATGTGATGAAGGTAATGATGGTAAAGAATCTATTAATTTATCTAAGTTTGAAAGCAATTTTGCAGGAGCTTACACATATGAATATTTTGAATCTAAACAAGATATGATGGATGAAAACCATAAAATAACCAATCCATCAACATATCCTTTTGATGAATCGAAGGGCATTTCTAAATTCTATGTGAAGGTTTCAGAGGCGGGTTTATGCCCTAATTTTTATACCATAGATATTCAGTTAAACAAAACGCCAATCATTAATATTAATGATTATTATTACTGTAAAAATGATGTATTGGGATTAGATATAAAACCTAATTTCACAGGGCTAAATGTAACTTACTATAAATGGGAATATCCAGATGGTACAGTTGCTGAAGGTTCTAATCAGAACTCATTAACAGGTGTTAAAATGATTGGGACATATAAACTAACACTTACCAATTCATCTAATTGCGTTTACACTACAACTTTTAAAGTCATTAATATAGAGACACCTGAAATTATTAAACTTTCTGGCGAGAACGATAATTATGTAGTAACAGCAACAGGAGAAGAAGGCAGAAAAATTATTTATTCTAAAGATCTTATTACTTGGCAAGACAGTAACATTTTCACCAATTTGCAGCCAGGAGATTATACTTTTTATGTAAAATATGCCGATTCTGATTGTCACGGAGATATGATAAGAGGCAGAATTTTTACCGTAATTAATGCCTTTACGCCAAACGAAGACGGAATAAATGATTCTTGGAAGCTTTCTGGTTTAGATGTTTTTCCTGAGAATTCTACTTTGCAGATTTTTGATCGATACGGAAGTTTGGTTTACCAACAAACGAGCAATACAGAATTTGTTTGGGATGGTAAATTTAATTCGAGAAGTCTCCCTACGGCTTCTTACTGGTACGTTATTAATGCAGCAGATGGCAGAACTTACAAAGGTTGGATCTTACTTAAAAACAGAAACTAAACGCCTAATGGGATAACTTTCTAATATTAATCCCCTATTTTGCCCCCTATAAAAAATATTCCCTTGAAAATCAACGTTTTCAAGGGAATTAAAGTGGCCCAGCTTGGGCTCGAACCAAGGACTTGCTGATTATGAGTCATATTATTTTTATTTTATTATGCTTTACTTTTCCTTTATAATTTTTTATTTTTATTGATTATCAATACTTTACTAAATTTTCATTTTTAGATTTTCTTATTTTATCTTACATTTGCAACATAAATGTTCGTCAAATGTTCGTCAAAAATTTATGACTACTTTCCTCT
>JAYRDY010000118.1:0-6931 GCA_041909215.1 Cloacibacterium sp.
ACATTTTTCCGTCTTTTTCTTCGTGTTCCCAAAGTACAGGCAAGGTTTTTCCTAATTGTGTTTGGTAAAATGCCATTTTCTTTTTCTCGGAGAGAATTCGGAGCATTTTGTTGCGTTTTTTACGTTCCGCAATCGGCACTACACCTTCCATTTCTACCGCTTCTGTATTTTCTCTTTCAGAATACGTAAAAACGTGTAAATAACTGATTGGTAATTCGTTAATGAAATTATAAGTTTCTAAAAACTTCTCTTCGGTTTCTCCCGGAAATCCTACAATTACATCTACACCAATCGCAGCATCGGGCATTACTTCTCTAATTTTAGAAACTCTGTCGCTGTACAATTTGGTGAGGTATCTTCGTTTCATTTTTTTGAGCAAATCATCGCTTCCACTTTGCAACGGAATATGAAAATGCGGCACAAAACTCTTGCTTTCTGCCACCAAATCTATGGTTTCGTCTTTCAATAAATTCGGTTCTATGGAAGAAATTCTAATTCTTTCAATTCCTTCTACTTTATTGAGTTCTTTCACCAAATCTAGGAATGTATGTTCGTGTTTTTTGTTGCCAAATTCGCCTTTACCGTAATCGCCAATGTTTACACCCGTCAAAACAATTTCTTTGATGTCTTTTTCGGCAATTTCTTTGGCATTTTTCACTACGTTTTTTACGGTGTCACTTCTAGAAATTCCTCTAGCTAAAGGAATCGTGCAATAGGTGCATTTATAATCACAACCGTCTTGAACCTTCAAAAAAGCTCTGGTTCTGTCGCCAATAGAATAACTCCCGATGAAAAAATCGGTTTCTTCTATTTCACAAGAGTGAACTTGAGCATGCTGTTCAGATTTTTCTAAATCTTCGAGATAACTTAAAATATTGAATTTTTCTTTAGCTCCTAAAACCAAATCTACACCTTCAATGGCAGAAATTTCTTCGGGTTTTAGTTGAGCATAACAACCAACTATCACCACTAAACCATCAGGATTGGCTTTCATCGCACGTTTTACATGAAGTTTACATTCCTTGTCTGCATTTTCGGTAACAGAACAGGTGTTGATAATGTAAACATTTGCAGCATCGTCAAAACTTACTTTTTGGTAACCAGCACCAGTAAGTTGTCTGGCAATAGTAGAGGTTTCCGCAAAGTTGAGTTTGCAGCCCAGCGTATGAAAAGCAGCGGTTTTTGTAGTGAAATTTTCCATAATAAATTGGGTGCAAATTTACGGAAAAATTTTATTTTAAAAGTTAGCGTCTTTTCCGAGTTTTGTGGCAATCAAAGTCGAGTCTAATTCGGGTTTTGTTCGGAAAAAGTACCCGTTTTCCGAAGCAGACTCGACTGTGATTCGAACCTGATTCGAACAAAAGTGGTTTTTTGGGCAAATTTTTCGATGGAATGAGGCTTTAAAACATAAAAAATCCACAAATTGGTGATATGTGGATTTTTGGAAAGATAAGTTTGAGTTTATATGGTTTTGTGTTTATAGTTGATAAATTTTTTCAAAAGCTTCATCGGGTAAATTCCAGCTGCAAGAAGGGGCTTTATCTGTAAGAACTGCCCATCTTTTCTTTTCAGTATCAAAAATTCTTACACCGCTGAGGTTAAGCTCTGGCGTTTTGTAAATGTGTAAACTTACAGATAGCACATTTTTATTATTTACAATGCTGTGGATACCGCCCAACTCTTCTTCGAAGACAAGGTCTTCTATTGCAACACCAGCACCTTCATATTCAATAAAATCTTCAGTTTCTTTATAATAAACTTCTGTAAGTTCTCCTTTCAGAACTTTTATTTTCCCTTCGTAGTTTTTATGATCGTGTACTGCTGTTTTATTGTTGTTGCCCCAAAGCATTAAAATGGCAACACAATTATCATTGTTAAACACAGGAAGTCTTTTGTATGTTTTTTCAGCAACTTCTATTTGGTCTATTTTAAAAATTTCATTGTAATCTTCATAGCTGTAAGAGAATAAATTCTCTGTTACATCATCAAAGCTTACATTTCCTTTTTTAAGATTTTCTAAGGTTTCATTAAGATTCTTTAGCATTGTTTCCATTACTTACATATTTTAGATGGTAAAAATATAAAAAATGATGCTTTTAAAAATACTTTTTACTATGATTTTGGTCATTCTATAATTTTCCTGTAATACAATATGAGCAAGTATTTTTTGTATTTTTGATTAAAATTGATTTTTATGAGTGCTCTTAATGAATGTAAAAACTGTGGAAATGAAATTAATTCTCAACAAAAGTTTTGTCCGAATTGTGGGCAAAAAACAGACACCCATCACATAAATTTTCACTTTCTTATTCACGAATTACAACACGGGATTTTCCATGTAGATAAAGGGATTTTGTTTACCATTAAAGAGCTTTTTGTAAGGCCTGGGCACAGCATTAGAGAATACATCAACGGTAAAAGAAAGTCTCATTTCCCACCAGTTACTTTAATCATGATTCTTGGGGCTATAGCCTCTCTGCTAAATAAATTTTTGAATGATTCATTCATTAAAGATGATTTTGAGATACAGCAAGCTGAAATTACTCCCGAAAATGAACAGGTAATCAGCCGAGTGAAATTTCTGGTGGAGAATTTTAAATCTGTTTCTGAGTGGATTAATCATCACTTTGCGGTTTTCTTATTGTTAACCATTCCGTTTTTTGCGTTGGGCATTTATTGGGCTTTTAAAAAATTCAAGAGATATAATTATGCAGAAAGTCTGGTGATTTCTACATTTCTTGTAGGGCAGTCTTTGGTAATTTATATTGTTACGCTACCGCTTAAAAAACTTAACGAGAATTTAGACATCATCAGTTGGTATCTTATGATAGGGATGTTTATTTTTACTTTTATACAAATTTTTAATGATAAAAAAAAATGGGAGATTTTACTAAGAAGCTTCTATTCTTTGTTTTTGGTATGGTTGCAGTTGGTTGTAATTTGCATTTTTTTAGGATTCTATATTATGTATAAATTCAAGTTGTTTTTTTAATAGAATATGATTTTTGCTACTTTTTGTTATTTGTAACATACGAAAACCATCTGTTTTATAAAAATGTAATACCTTTGCACCTGATTTTAAAGAAACGATAAAATGGATTTTAAAAACTATCAGATGCCTTTCAGCATCAATACAGACTACAGCAAAAAAGTTGCCTATTTTTCTATGGAATTTGCGATTGACCAGGCACTAAAAATATACAGTGGCGGTCTCGGTTTTTTAGCCGGTTCTCACATGAGAAGTGCATACAATCTTAAGCAAGACTTAGTTGGGATAGGTATTTTGTGGAAATTTGGGTATTACGACCAAGCCAGAAACCCAGATCAAACCCTTAATCCTGTTTGGACTAAAAAAATGTACAGCTTCTTAGAAGATACAGGCATTAAATTCCAAATAGACATTCACGATGCGCCAGTTTGGGTAAAAGTATGGTATCTAAACCCAGAAACTTTTAAAACAGCGCCTATATTCTTACTTTCTACAGATGTGCCAGAAAACGACCACATCTCTAAAACCATTTGCCATAAATTATATGATGCAAACGAATCTACTAAATTGGCACAATACATTTTATTAGGGAAAGGTGGTGCTAAATTATTAGATGAATTGAATTTACAAAGAGACATCTACCATCTTAACGAAGCACATGGTTTGCCAGCAGCATTTTATTTATTGAAAAAATTCGGGGGAGATTTAGCAAAAGTAAAAGAAAAATTAGTTTTTACCACCCACACTCCAGAAGAAGCAGGAAACGAAAAACACAATGTACATCTTTGCCATCAAATGTCTTATTTCTCTGGCTATAGTTTAGAAGAAGTAAAAGCTATAGAAGGCGAAAATAATGACATGTTTAACCACTCTCTTTGTGCGCTAAGAATGGCGAGAATTGCCAACGGAGTTTCTCAACTGCACGGAATTGTATCTAATGAAATGTGGGGTAAATATCCAGGGATTTGCGAAATTAAAGCCATTACCAATGCACAAGATTTTAAATATTGGGCAGACAAACCACTTTACAACGCAAGAGAAGAGAGAGAAGATGAAGAATTCGATTACAGAAAAAAACATCTTAAGAAGAGAGCTTTCAAAATTGTAGCAGACCAATGTGGTAAATTGTTTGATTATAGCGTTTTTACAATGGTTTGGGCAAGAAGATTCGCGGGGTACAAAAGAGCAGATTTATTGCTTCAAGACAAAGAAAGATTTACCAAATTATTAACCAATAAGAGGTATCCTGTGCAGATTATTTTTGCAGGAAAGCCTTATCCAATGGATTATTCTGCAATTTCTACCTTCAATAATTTAGTAGAAGAAAGCAAAAATCATAAAAACATGGCTGTTCTTACAGGTTATGAATTAGAACTGAGTAAATCTCTTAAACAAGGTTCAGATGTTTGGTTAAATAATCCAAGAGTGCCAAGAGAAGCTTCTGGAACATCTGGGATGACGGCTTCTATGAACGGTTCTGTGAACCTTTCTACAGATGACGGTTGGATTCCTGAGTTTGCGAAAAATAGCGTAAATTCTTTTGTAGTGCCAAAAGCAGACTATGCCAACATGAGTGTTTATGATGTTGATAACTACGATTTGAATAAATTATATGACATCTTAGAAAACGAAATCTTACCAATGTACTACGAAAGACCAAACGATTGGAGACAAGTAGTGAAAAATGCAATGGATGATGTTAAAGAGCAATTCAACTCAGATAGAATGGCAGACGAATATTATAAAATGATTTACAATGCCTAATTTACCATTTGGCGTAAAATAATGCAGCATAAAAGCATCGATTGATTCGGTGCTTTTTTTATTATATTTAAATTTCTATCTTTGGGAGCAAACAATAATTTTATCAATTCAATATGAAAAAAATATTATTTACCATTGCCATATTCGCATCGGTTTCGTTTTTTTCTCAAGAAATAACGCTAGACAAAATTTATTCGGGATATTATCGTGGGAAAGGGATTTCTGGGATTGCCTCGCTTAAAGATGGAGAAAACTATGCGGTAATAGAAAGAGAAGGAATTGTAAAATACTCTTACAAAACCACAGAAAAAGTAGGGGCTTTAGTGCAAGGCAGCTTCGAGAGTTATACCTTTTCTGATGATGAGTCTAAAATTCTTCTTCAGAAAGAATCTGAGCCTATTTACAGACATTCTTTTTTGGGTAAATTTGATGTTAAAGATTTAAAATCTGGCAAAATCATCAGCCTTAATAACGGGAATTTCGTGCAAGAACCTAAATTTTCGCCCAACGGAAATTTGGTGGCTTTTGTAGTAGATAATAATCTTTTTTATCAGGATTTAAATTCAGGTAAAATTACGCAGATTACCTTTGATGGAAAGAAAAACGCCATCATTAACGGAATCGGAGATTGGGTGTATGAAGAAGAATTCGGGCATGCAGATTTCTATCAGTGGAACAAAGGACGTGATGCAATTATCTTCGTAAAGTCTGATGAAACCAAGGTTCCGGAAATCAATATCCCGATTTATGGTAAAAATTTATATCCTAAATTAATGACGTACAAATACCCGAAAGCAGGGGAAGAAAACTCTGCGGTTTCGGCGCATTTGTATCAATTGGGTTCTGGGAAAACTTTAAATTTGAATTTAAGCAGTTTTGAAAACTACTATATTCCTCAGGTTTTTGCCACCGCTAAAAATGATGAGGTCGCTTTAGCAACCAGCAACAGACATCAGAATAAGGTTGATATTTTAAAAGTAAATACCACAAACGGAGCGGTTTCTAAACTGCTTACCGAAACCGATAACGCTTGGATAGAAACCGACAATCTTACTCTTGAGTTTTTAGAGGATAATTCTTTCTTATGGGCTTCAGAGCGAGATGGTAACCGTCATTTGTATTGGTATGATGCCAACGGAAAGCCTAAAAAACAAGTGACCAAAGGGAATTGGGAAATCACAGAATATTATGGTTTCAACCCGAATTCTAAAGAAGTGTTTTTGCAAACAACCGAGAAAGGAAGCATTAATAAAGTGGTTTCTAAATTTAATATTGTAACGGGTAAATCTCAGTTGCTTTCTCAAGCTGAAGGCAATAACAGTGCGGCTTTTTCTAACAATTACAATTATTTTATCGAAACTTCTTCATCAGCAAAAAAACCTTATGCCTACACGCTAAAAGATGGCAATGGTAAAGCGCTGAAAGAATTGCAAAATAATGATGCATTGCTAAACAAATTAAATGCTGATAATTTCGTAGTAAAAGAGTTTATCAACATTCCGAATGAAGCAGGAGATTTGATGAATGCCTACATTATGAAGCCTAAAAACTTTGACCCGAATAAAAAATATCCGCTTTTCATGTTCCAATATTCTGGGCCAGGTTCTCAACAAGTTTCTAATTCTTGGGACGGCGGAAACGGACTTTGGTTCAATCATTTGGTTCAAAAAGGCTATGTTGTAGCTTGTGTAGATGGTCGTGGAACGGGGTACAAAGGCACAAAATATAAAAAAGTCACCTATAAAAACTTAGGGAAATACGAAATTGAAGACCAAATTGCTGCTGCAAAATGGTTAGGAAATCAATCTTATATTGATAAGTCTAGAATTGGTATTTTCGGTTGGAGTTTTGGCGGTTATATGACGAGTTTGGCAATGACGAAAGGTGCTGATATTTTTAAAGCAGGAATTGCAGTAGCGCCAGTTACCAATTGGAGATATTACGACAGTATTTACACCGAAAGATTTTTACAAACACCACAAGAAAATCCTGATGGTTACGACCAAAATTCACCTACAACTTTTGCGAAATTACTAAAAGGTAAATTCCTTCTCATTCACGGAACGGCTGATGACAACGTACATTTCCAAAATTCTATGGAATTTTCTGAAGCATTAATTCAAAACAATAAGCAGTTTGAATTTATGGCATATCCAGATAAAAATCACGGAATTTACG
>JAYRDY010000119.1:0-6929 GCA_041909215.1 Cloacibacterium sp.
AGTTCCTAAAAAACTTTCGGAGTTATTCTGCGAAAATGTTTTTTCAGAACAAACAATGAGAGAATATCTTACCAAAGAAGCATTCTCTTCTATTATGGATGCCATTAAAAAAGGCAGTAAAATACAAAGACATATTGCAGATCAGGTCGCTGTAGCAATGAAGGATTGGGCACTTGCTAAAGGAGTAACTCATTATTCTCACTGGTTTCAGCCATTAACAGGTACCACTGCAGAAAAACACGATTCATTTTTCACACCCATTGAAGGAGGAAGAGCAATCGAAAGATTTAACGGAGGAATGCTTATACAGCAAGAACCCGATGCTTCTTCTTTCCCAAATGGAGGAATAAGAAATACTTTTGAGGCAAGAGGATACACGGCTTGGGATCCTACATCGCCAGCGTTTATTATTGGGACTACACTTTGTATTCCTTCTATCTTCATCTCTTATACAGGTGAAACTTTAGATTATAAAACTCCACTGTTAAGATCTTTACACGTAGTAGATCAGGCTGCTACTGAAGTTATGAAGTCTTATTTTGATAAAAATGTAGAAAAAGTTATCCCTACTTTGGGTTGGGAGCAAGAATATTTCTTGATAGATTCTGCTTTGTATCAGACAAGACCAGATTTAATTCTTACTGGTAGAACTTTATTAGGACATTCTCCTGCAAAAGGTCAGCAGTTAGACGATCATTATTTCGGGTCTATCCCAACAAGAACGCTTAATTTTATGAAAGAGCTAGAAATTGAGTGTATGAAATTAGGTATCCCTGTAACCACAAGACATAATGAGGTTGCACCTAACCAATTTGAGTTGGCGCCAATGTTCGAAGAAGCAAACGTTGCGGTAGATCACAACTCATTGTTGATGGATGTAATGGGTAAAATTGCAAACAAGCACCACTTCAAAATATTATTGCACGAAAAACCTTTCGCTGGAGTAAACGGTAGTGGTAAACACAACAACTGGTCTTTAGCCACAGATACAGGAGAAAACTTATTAAGCCCTGGTAAAAATCCTAAGAAAAATTTACAGTTCCTTACATTCTTTGTAAACACAATAAAAGCATTGAATGATTATGCAGATTTACTAAGAGCAAGTATTGCTTCAGCAAGTAACGATCACAGATTAGGTGCTAACGAAGCTCCACCTGCAATTATTTCAGCATTTATTGGTAGTCAGTTATTCTCAGTACTTACAGAGTTAGAAAAAGTAACAGATGGTAAACTTTCTCCTGAAGAAAAAACGGAACTTAAATTAAATGTTGTAGGTAAAATCCCAGAAATTCTTCTAGACAATACAGACAGAAACAGAACATCTCCGTTTGCGTTTACAGGGAATAAATTTGAGTTGAGAGCAGTAGGTTCTTTGGCAAACTGTGCAGAACCAATGACGGCGCTTAATGCAATTGTTGCTAAGCAATTACAAGAATTCAAAAAAGAAGTTGATGCTTTAATTGAGAACAAAGGTCTTAAAAAAGACGAGGCAATCTTTAATGTACTAAGAGAATATATTAAAGTAAGTAAAAATATCTTATTTGAAGGAGATGGTTATTCTGATGATTGGGCTAAAGAAGCTAAAAAGAGAGGTTTAAATAATCTTAAAACCACTCCAGAAGCTTTAGAAAGAGAATTAGATAAAAAGTTTGTTGATTTATACGAAGAATTAGGCATCTATTCTCACAGAGAGGTTGAAGCTAGAAACGAAATAAAACTAGAGAAATATTCTACTTATATTGATATTGAAGCAAGGGTTTTAGGAGACATCGCAAGAAATCACATTATACCTGCGGCGCTTAATTATCAGAACAGATTAATTGAGAACGTAAAAGGTTTAAAAGAAATTTTCCCAGAAAAAGAGTTTAAAACATTGGCTAAAGAACAGCTAAGTCTTATTTCTCAGATTTCTGAAAATGTTTCTATTATTAAAACTGGGGTTGATGAGCTACTTGCCGCAAAAGCCAAAGCCAAAGCAACCGAAGGAAGCCAGAAACAGGCAGAAGCATATTGTTTTAAAGTTAAACCTTTATTCGATAAAATTAGAGAGGCATCTGATGCTTTAGAAATGATGGTTGATGACGAACTTTGGCCACTCACTAAGTACAGAGAAATGTTATTCACAAGATAAAAATTTCAGTCCCTCTCAGAAAATGAGAGGGATTTTTTTGTTATGCATATAGATATATTAAAAACAGACGCTGCCAATCCTCACTTTCAGAGTTTAGTGAGAGCATTAGATTATTATTTAGCTTTACTAGATGGCGAAGATCATTCTTTTTACGCACAATATAATAAGTTGAATGATATTAAAAACTGTATCATTGTTTTCTGTGACGGAGAAGCGGTTTCTTGTGGAGCCTTCAAAAGTTTTGATGATAAAGTGGTAGAAATAAAGAGAATGTACACCAAAGAAGAATACCGTGGAAATGGTTTTGCTAAAATGGTTTTGCGCTTTTTAGAAAAATGGGCAAGAGAAGAAGGCTATTCTTCGGCCGTTTTAGAAACTGGCAAAAAGCAAGAATCTGCTGTAAAATTATATCAGAATCAGGGATATAGCGTTATACCAAATTATGGGCAATATGTTGGTATAGAAGACAGTGTGTGTTTTGGTAAAAAGTTAATTCTTTGATTTTTAGAAGACTCAAGAAAAATATTTTTGCATAATACGAATACATCAAAATTTATTATAGAATAAAATAAAGTTCTTCTATAATTTTCAGTTTTTAGTAGATTAGTGTTAATGTTTCTTAAAATAAAAATTCCGCTGGTTTCCTAAAATAGGAGCCTTGCGGAATTTTTTTTTTAACATTTGTATTAAGAATGTTAAAAAGTGTTAAAAATCTTTTTGAACTGATAAATGTCACTGCCTAAAAAAAGCAGAAATAATACATTTGTTCAGTTAAAACAAGAATCTAACACAGATAATCAAATATATATGAAGAAAAGAGTTTTGCTATATACGATTGCAATAATGTCGGTCTTCTCTATGCAATCGTGTGTTACTAACTATGTGGTATCTACTCCTACTAAATACAAAACAGATGCCAATCTTAATCAGCTTAACAGAAATAATTTAAAGTCGGCAAACAAAAGTGCTTACGGTAAATACAATGCTAATTTTTCTAATGCAGATAAAACCTTAACTGCCGCAGCTATTTCTGAAGCCATTGCACATGAAAAAACACTTGATGATATCCTTAGTGAAGCCAATACTTATTTAGGAACTCCTTATAGATTTGGAGGAAGCACCAGAAGCGGGATAGACTGCTCAGCTTTTGTTCTAAATGTTTATGGTGAGACAGTGGGTTTAGAGTTGCCTAGAGTAGCCGCAGAACAAGCTGAATTGGGAGAGAAAGTAGAGTTAGAAGAATTGCAAAAAGGAGATTTGGTTTTCTTTGCACACGGCCGTAGAATTTCTCACGTAGGTATTGTGCAAGAAGTAACAGCAGATGGCGAAATAAAATTTATACACGCTGCAACTTCTAAAGGAGTAATGATTTCTTCTCTTAACGATTCTTATTGGGGTCCAAAATACAGATTTGCAAAAAGAGTTTTGAAATAAGTAAAGTATTTTAATAAAATATAAAAAAGCCACTAATCAAATTAGTGGTTTTTGTTTTTTATACTAGAGAGTTTTTATCGGCATAATTCAATTTAAAAAAGATAGCCGTCATGATGGAAAACGCGAGTAATGAACTTCCTCCGTAGCTAAAATAAGGCAATGGGATTCCCACCGTTGGAAACAAGCCCATAACCATTCCTAAATTAATCACAAAGTGCATTAATAGAATACTTGCAAAACAATACCCGAAAACTCTATTAAAAGTGGTTTTTTGTTGCTCTGATAAGTAATAAATTCTGCCAATGTAGATTGCATAAAATAATACCAATAAAGTACTGCCAAGAAAGCCCCATTCTTCTCCTACTGTACAAAAAATGTAGTCTGTTTCTTGCTCTGGTACAAATTTACCTTGCGTTACCGAGCCTTGTTTATATCCTTTTCCCCAAAAACCACCAGAACCAATTGCTGTTTTAGAATAGAGTAGGTTATAACCAGAAGTATCACGGAAGGCTTTTTCTCCTTTGTAAAGCACTTCAATTCTTTCACGCTGGTGTTTAGGTAGTTTTTCAAGAATCTTTGGCGTTCCAAAACTAATTCCTGCTAATAATGCAACTCCGCCAATAATTGATAAAATTGTAGGGAAAGACCAAATTATTTTATGATAATTAAAGAAAATAAAAATGGCTACAATAAAAACAATAGCTCCAACAATATATAATGGGTTGATAGCAATGGAGAGTAAAAATACTGCTACTAAAATAAATCCATTAATAAATAGCCATCCACTTAAACCTTCTCTGTATAATGCAATTACAAATGCCATGAAGACTAGTAATGAACCGACATCTGGAATGGTTAATACAACAAATGCGGGTATGCCAATAATGGCTAATGTTGTTAGTAAAGATTTTTGTATTTTTAAATTAAAATCAGGGCCAGAAACATAATTGGCGAGCATAAGTGCAGTGCCTATTTTAGCAAATTCTACAGGTTGCATCGTAAAGCTCCCGAATTTATACCAGTTTTTTTGACCAAGAATTTCTTTCCCAAAGACGTGTAAACCAGCCAAAGATAAAACCCCAAGAATGAAAAAAACGACAGCAAAGTTTTCAAAGAATTTTGTTCTCATCATAAAAATAATAAAACCAACAAATAATGAAACCCCAAAAAAGAGTAGTTGCTTTTTGCCTAAACTTTCATCTACGCTGTAGATATTAGCAATAGCAAAAAGTGAAATGGCGAGATATAAAAAAATCCCAAGCTTATCTAGTCCTTCTGTCCATCTCATTATGTTTTATTTTTTTTGTTTAATGAATCTTTTTTCTTCTTTGTTTGTTCTTTTAATTTTTTATCGTTTAAAATTTTCAGGCTGTCTCTTAGTTTAATAAGTTGTAAAGAATCTGGCTTGGGTTTTACATACCAACCTTTTTTGGTAAGTTGGTTGATGTACATTCTTTTGTACTCTCCCATAAAGCTAGCGCCTACCATTTTTTTATAGAGATTTTCTCTTTTTAATTCACCTAAAATATATTTTTCGGCAATGACAGTAGAAGCTGGTCCAGCCCAAGTAGCCCCAAAGCCAGCGTGTTCTATTACTGCAATTACTACAATTTTGGGTTTGTCTGCTGGTGCAGCAAGAACAAAAATAGAATTGTCTCTTCCGCCAGGAACTTGTGCTGTACCTGTTTTCCCCATTTGAGAAAACTCTTTACTTAACAAGCTACGAGCGGTACCGCCAGTAAAAACATCTCGCATTCCTTTTTTTACAATTGCAAAATATTTAGAATCTACTTTTGTAACGTGTTTTTCTTTAAATCTTTTGTCTGTATTTGGCTTTCCGTCAATAAATTTTACAATGTGTGGGGTGTAATACCAGCCTTCATTTACAATTGCTGCAGTAAAATTTGCCATTTGTAAAGGAGTGAGCAAGACATCGCCTTGCCCCATTCCGTTGAAAATTGCCGATTGATACGGGTGCCATTTTTTACCGAGTCTCTTGTCATAAAAAGCTCCATCAGGGATTTTTCCTTTTGCACCAGTTGCCAAATCATTGTTCATATATTCGCCTAAGCCGAAGCTATTCATAATATCTTTCCATTCATCAATCGCTTTTGATCTTCCTTGAGGGCCATATTTTTCAGTGATTTTATAGTAAACACTAGAAAAATAATTGTTACAAGATTTTTCTATGGCTTTTTCCATGCCAATAGGCCAATAAGTACCACAGTGGCAACCAATGGTGTGTCTTCCCATTCTGTAACCGTGGTGGCAGGTAAATTTAGTAGAGTCTGTAATTACCTTCATTTGCATTGCGGCAAGGGCAGTCATTAATTTAAAAGGAGAACCTGGTGGATAAACGGCTTGTGTAGATCTATCATAAGTAGGTTTATTATTATTGATGGTATCTACGGATAATTTGTATATATTTCTTCTTTTGTTGGGGCCTGTGAAAAGATTAGGATCAATGTCTGGGCCAGTTGCAAGACAGAGGATTTCTCCGTTATTAGGGTCCAAAGCTACAATTGCACCATGTTTGTTAACGAGCATTTCTTCTGCTAGTCTTTGTAAATCATAATCAATAGTAAGGGTTAAATCTTTACCCGAAACAACTTCTTTATCGAGCTTTCCGTTTTTATAAGGGCCTACATTTCTTAGTTTAATGTCTTTCTGAATGTAGTGCATTCCTTTTTCGCCTCGAAGATATTTTTCATAGGATCTTTCAACGCCAGTAATTCCTGCAATATCCCCTGGTAAATAATAAAGAGAATCTTTTTTGATGTAGTTTTCGTTTACTTGATTGGTGTAGCCCAAAAGATTTCCTGAAGTGGAAATTTCGTATTTTCTCTGCGGACGATCTACAATGTTGAAAGCAGGATATTTAAAGATGATTTCTTGGATTCTGGCTATTTCTTCTCTACTCATATCAGACATAAAAGTCATAGGAGTTAGTTTAGAATAGTATTTCTCTTTTTTGATGGTTTCAATTCTTTTAATGAAATCTTTTTTGGTGATTTTCATTAGATTACAAAAATCTAAAGTATCAAAATCGGGTGTCATCAGACTTTGGGTAAAAGAGATCTCATAAGAAGGCTGGTTGCCTACCAAAATTTTACCATTTCTATCAAAAATTACACCTCTTTGTGGGATTACATAATCTATTTTAATAGAAGTATTGGCTGCATTTAATGCATATCTGTCCGTCAGTAATTGTAAATAAGTAAGCCTCGCAATAAATATTAATGCGATAATACTAAGAAAGAATATAATTTTATAGAAGGCTGGTTTCACACTTTATCTTTAATTTTAAATGCCAGAGCATAGATCAGTACAAATAGAATAGAAATGATACTCGTCATCAAAATAT
>JAYRDY010000120.1:0-6921 GCA_041909215.1 Cloacibacterium sp.
GAAAAAAAGATGATAGAGAATTTTTAGGTTGTTCAAGTTATTATAAAACAAGTTGCAAATATACTCAAAATATTTAGACAAACATTTTTTAATTTGTATTTTAATTGATAATAAAAGATTAAAAATAAAGTAGTTGAATTAAATTTTCATAGTTAAGTGAATTTTTCTTAGTTAATTTATTTACTGAGTAAAATTGTTATGGAATGCTTTTTCTTCTAAATTAATTTCATAATTATAACTTAGAAAGTGAATGTTTTTATAGGGAACTTATTTAGTTAATTGTTGTTAACGCACCAACAATAGTTTTTAAAGAAGGGAATTATTAAAAAATTTCCATTTGATTAATCCCAATGGAATTGTCACCCATAAAGATAAAATTCCTACATAAGCACTAAGTGTAACAATACCTATTTTCAAAACAAGCACTAATGACTTTTTTTGTAATCATTGATACTCGTGTTTAAGAAAAAAATTGGCATACTAAAGGCTCTCACCTCTTTAGTATTCTTTAATAAGCAATAACTCTCAATACTAGATATTTATAAAAAATACCCACATTCATCTAGTCTAGTTTTTCCCATATTAGCCTCCTCTTTTGAGGTTAACTAATTATTATATATTATAATTATTTTATTACTTAGATTATTAATAAATTTATATCGTTGCTTATAATTTTTTTATAGTTAATTTTATTGTATTATTATAAATTGCTATTTCATAAAAAGGATATCCTATGAATAAACTACTAAATGATTATATAAATCATCTAAAATCAAGTATTCAACATTACTTTGACCTTTTATTGGGTAAAGAATATGCAAAAATACAATTTAAAGAAAATTTAAAAAGAGTAGAAGGTTTACCAGGATTTTTTTATAAATTCTCTTTAGGATTCATATTAAAAATATTTTTATTCTTCTTTTTTGTGGGTGGATATAAATCTGGAATAGATTTTAGTAATTTTTGCAATACTAGTTCTATTTGGTTCTTTCCTGAATTACTTATTTTTGATATTGACCGATTCTTAAATCTTGGGATTCATAAAATCATTTTAATCATCTTTTTAATTGTGTTTGCAAATATAATAAATGTTATTGAAGGAATTGAAAAATTGAAAAATTTTATCAATTCTAAAAAGAATATTTAGTTTTGGATTAATTTGTATTATATATAATCCAAATTTTTTTACTTAATTTTCTATTGAACTATTTGTCTCAAATTTTTAATATATTTTATTTTTTTTATAATCTAAAAGTATTTTATTAATTAATGGGTTGGGAATAGGATTAGATAAAAGTAAATCAAGATTACTTTTATTATTATAAATGAACATTTTGTACTTAGTATTAATTAATTGATGTATTTCTTCTATAAAAGACTCAATTGAAATAATATTTAGTAATCTAGTAGTTTTTGTAATTGCATTTAAATATTTCTTTGAAAACTCATTAATGTTATCTAAATTTATAGCTTCACTTAAGATTAAAAAATTATTTAAAATATATTCTTTTGTTTTTTCTGTATTAGTAATTAAAAAATCTTTTACAAACTTATCTATACTGATTTTCTCTTCAAAATATTTATCTTTATTTACCTGCATTGCTTCTGTAATTAGTCCATTTAATTTATCTAGATTTTTAAAGAAATCATCTATCTCTAAATTGGTTAACTTTTTAAAATTTTGTATAAAATCTAATAATCGTTCTTTCCTTTCTTCAGGAAGGTCTAATTGCGACCCATTGTGTATAGCTACACCAGTAATTGCAGGATAATTTTTTGTTCTTTCATGGAGTAATTTTGATTGTATTTTTTCTGCAGAATATGAATAGTGATAATATTCAATTATATTTTGGATTTCATATTTAAATTTCGATGGTATATTTTCTTTTGATGAGAATGTTAAATCATCTACATAAACTGTAAACAAAATATTATATTGTTTTGAAATTTTATTTATTTTATCAAACATTGATTTATTTATGAAATAAGCTACAATTTGACTCAAAGGGCTACCAGTAACTAAAAATCTTTTGTCTTCATGTTCTATTGTTATAATGTCAGATATAGCATCAGCAACATTATGAGATTGATTAAACGAAGAAATCAAATTTCTATATATTTTTTCTTTTGTAATACTTGGATAAAACTTACTTATATCAATAATATAAAATGATTTTGAATTTTTATGATAATTGGCATTATTTATATATGATTTTTTTTTAACCCCTGAAAATAAATATTCTGGAGTTTCCATTTGATTAAAAGAATTCTTTATTCTAGAATGAATCATTTTTATAAAAGAATTACACTCATAAACTTTTCTATTCTTTTTGTTTTTTAATGTATATATTTTATAAAAACTCATTGAATCTAATTTTAATTTATTTAAAAATTTATTGAATTCTTTTTTATCTTTAAATTTTAAGAACTGAGATAATTTATTTATAGATTTATAATTATAAAGTGGAAATTTATTCAAAATTTAATCCAAATTAAGAGAGTTAAGAGAATAGTTTAGTTAGTTTTTCAATTAAATTAGAGTAATCAAAATTAGTAAATAACGATATTAAAACCGGTGAACTAATTTCAAACTCAAAATCTTTATATTTGAACTTCATTTTACATCCTTCCTCACAATCATGTGAAATATAAATTTACCCGAGGGTAGCCATACAATTTATATTAGTCAGTAAAAAACTATTCTCTCTCGCGTCGGCGCCATAACGACGCGAACACATACTAATCAAGCAGATATCTCGCTATAGGCAATATCACTACATTGAACTAGTAGGTCAGCATATCGTATGTTAATTGATGGTTGCAATATAATTAAATTATACTTATTCCATCAATCGACCGCCGAAAAAAAATGACAAAAAATGTCCGCATCTATTAAATGCAATACCATAAATGGCTTTTAAGTAAGGCTAAGAGTATTATATCAAAAAAATATAACTATTTAAACTTTTAATAGTAAAATTATTCATTTTACTATTTTAAATACCAGAAGAAAAACTTATTTATTTTCTTTTTCTTTAAAAATTTGTAAATACTTTATTAGTTTTGCTTTTTAGAAGTTTTAAGTGTGATATATTATTTTCCTACTCTAAAATGAAAATCTTTTTAAAATGAGCATATACTCATTATATTCCGTTATTCCTCCTTTTAAATATTTTAAGTTTTTACTAAGAAAAATATATCTTGCCACACTTAATAAAAAGCCCGACAACTAACGAAAGTGAAAATTTTTTTAATTAAAGAAACGAGATAAGTTTTTTTAATCTTTTTAAAAATTAAAAAAGAAGAAAAAAAGGCAAACCTCAAATCTTCAAAATGAAAACTATTTTTTTAAAGTAAAGAAACAATGACAAGAGAAGAAATTTTAAGAGAATTTAAAGGGGTAGAGGGAATCAATGAAGCTAAGAAAATTTATAAACAATTAGCTAAAAGATTACATAATGATGTTGGAGGAGATGAAGAGAGTTTTAAACTATGGAATGCAATTTATACTAATTTAATAGAGCATAAAATCTATTTTTCGAATGATATTAAAATTGATGTAGAGCTAAAAAATCATTAGTTTAATTCTACATTTTGAAAATGCGACTATTGAACTTATAGGTTCTTGGGGCTGGGATTAGTGGAGATACAAAAGAAATCAAAGAGAAATTAAAAGAGCTTGGTTTTAAATGGGCTTCTAAAAAGAAAATGTGCTTTTATGGAAAAATGAAAGGAAGAAATCCAAAATAGAAATCTGGAATGACCCAAGATAGTAGACAACTTCTTATTCAGTTAATACCTTATGCTGAGTAATATATTTATAATCTTCATCATCATTCTGTAACACTGCATAGACTATTTGCGATTCCTTACTCTGTAATAAAAGTAGATGAGAATTTTAACATACTCAGAATATCTTCTAATCATTATTTTTTCTTTTATTATCTCTTATAGAAATAATATTAGATTTACTCTTCTTTAAAAGGATTGATTATGTCTTGTGCAATTTATATGTTGGTTTGTTTTTAAATGAATCCATGTATATTCCAATATATAATATTTTTGAAGTTTATAGAATTATATATAAAATAATTATAATCTTAGTATAATAATTTAGATGTAAAAAACGATTATTTTCTTAAATTAATTTTGTATTTATAACTTCAAAAGTGAATTTAAATAAATGAAATAAGAATTTGGTCCTTTAATAAGGGTGAGTAAGATTTTAAATGATTTCTCGTAACACACAATTAAATAAAAATATTGAACAAAAATTAGATAATGAACTTAACAGTATTAAAAACAATCTTCCAAATTGGTTACTAAATAGAATAATAAAGATTTGTTCATTTGGAAAAATAGATTTATATCAAATTAAACAAAAACAAATTCATAAATTAATTGATGAAATTGAAAAGATTCAAGAGATATATATAAAGATAGATAAACTAGAACTTGAATTAACTGATTTAGAAAATAGTATTAAAGATGTTTATATTAATGATTATAAAAGAAGACAATATAAAACTAAATTGGAATTAATATTAAAGGGATATTCTTTTTATAATTTATCTTTAGAAAATGAAAAATATAAATTTCTATCAAAATTTTTTATTGATTCATTGGCTACAGTAAAAGAAAAGAATGATTTTTTTGTTAAGAATGAAAAAATAAAAGAAGCAGATTTTTTTAAATCAGTTGAAGAAAATCCTTTAACAGAATCTCAACAAGATGCTGTAGTGATTAATGAAGATAATAATCTTGTAATTGCAGGAGCAGGTTCTGGTAAAACAAGTGTAATTGTAGCAAAGATTGGTTATTTAATAAAAAGAGGATTTGCAAAGCCAGAAGATATTCTTGTTTTAGCTTTTAATAAAAAAGCTGTTGAAGAAATAGAAGAAAGAATTACAAAAAAATTAAACATAACAACTAATGTAAGTACTTTTCATGCTTTTGGATTAAATATTATTGGGAAAGCTAATAAGAAACCAATAATATGTAATTGGGCAACTGATGATAAAATTTTAACTAAAATGATTAGAAATATAGTAAAAGATAAATTAAAAGATGTAAATTTTTATGAATTATTTAAACAATATTTTCTTGAACATTTTATCCCTTATAAAAATCAATTTGATTTTAAAAGTAAAGGAGAATATTACGATTATATTAAAAACTATGATTTAAGAACTCTTACAGGTGAGTTAGTAAAAAGCTATGAAGAACTTGAAATTTCCAATTTCTTAAGATTAAAAAATATTAATTATGTATATGAATCTGCTTACGAACATGAAACTTCAACATCACGATATAAACAATATCAACCAGATTTCTATCTTCCTGATTATAAGATTTATATTGAACATTATGGAATTTCAAAAGATGGGAAAACAGCAGATTATATTAATAATGAAGATTATCTAAATAGTATAGTATGGAAAAGAAGTGTTCATCGGCATTTTAATACTCAATGTATAGAAACATACAGCTATGAAAAATCAGAAGGGCATTTATTATCTTCATTAGAATCTAAATTAAAATCTCTTGGTGTAATTATGGAAGATATTTCTTTTGAGGAAGTATTAAAAATATTTAATGAAGAAAATGGAGTAGTAGATAGTTTTACAAAACTTACTATTCAATTTTTAAATCATTTTAAAAGTAACCAATTTACTTATGCTGATGTAAGAAAAAGAATAGGTATTTTAGATTTTAGAGAAAAAGCTTTTTTAAATATATTTGAAATTATTTATTCTGAATATGAAAAGAAAAAAAGTGAACATAAATGTATAGATTTTTATGACATGATAAATGATGCAATTAAAATTGTAAAAAGTGGTAAATATATACCTCCATATAAATATATTTTAATTGATGAGTTTCAGGACATATCATCAAGTAGAAGTAATTTAATTAAATCTCTTTGTGAAAAAATTGATGATTCAATATTAACTGTTGTTGGAGATGATTGGCAATCTATTAATAGATTTGCAGGAAGTGATGTTTCTATTATTAAAAATTTTGAAAAATATTTTGGTGTTAGTAAAACAATTTTTTTAGATGATACATTTAGATTTGATAATAATGTTTCAAATGTTGCATCAAAATTTATTACAAAAAATCCTACACAAATAAATAAATCAATAAAAACCTTTAAATTCTCTGAAAATCCAAGTATTTATATATATAGAAATAAAAAAAATGAAGAAGCTTATATTGAAAGAATCCTCAATTTTTTAAATAAAAAAGTAGATAATGATAAAAAGAAAGATGTCCTTATTTTAGGAAGATTTAATCATTTAAAACCAGACAATTTTAATGATATTAAAAATTGCTATACTAATTTTAATATCCAATTTCTATCTGTACATGGTTCAAAAGGATTAGGTGCTGATTATGTAATTTTGCTAGGATTAGATAAAGGTAAATTTGGTTTTCCTTGTGAAATAGAAGATGACCCAATTTTAGATATTGTAATGGCACAACAAGAAAATTATGAATTTGCAGAAGAACGAAGATTATTTTATGTAGCATTAACAAGAACTAAAGAAAAGCTTTTTATAGTAAGTGATATACACAATAGTTCCATTTTTATAAATGAAATTATTAAAGATAATTCTGAACAAGAAATTCAATATTTAAATAATAGAGATTATGTTGCTAAATATTGCCCAGAGTGTCAATTAGGTAGTCTAATAGAAAGAAAATCCGAAGATAGATATTTTTATGGTTGTAGTAATTATCCTTTATGTGATTATACCGATGAAATTAGAAAATGCTCAAAATGTGATAGCAATATGGTAAAACATGTCGATAAAAATATTGCAAAATGTGAGAATATTAAATGTGATAAAACGGAAATCTTATGCAAATTATGTAACTCATATATGATAGTTAGAAAAAAAGATGATAGAGAATTTT
>JAYRDY010000121.1:0-6913 GCA_041909215.1 Cloacibacterium sp.
AAAAGTATTTTTTTACCTTCCAATTCTTTGAAAGATTGTTCATCTAAAATTTTTGCTTCCGTCTCAGAAATCATTTTGCCTGAATTTCCATCAAAAATAGCGCAATAAACCTCCATTCTTCTTGCATCGATTAATGGAATGATTACATCATAGTTTTGACCTAAAAACGGCTCTATCATCGTTTCTAGAGAATTGACAGCAATGAGAGGAACTTTCAAACCATAACAAAAACCTTTTGCCGAAGCTGCGCCAATTCTGAGACCAGTGTAAGAACCTGGACCTTTTCCTAAAGAAACCGCTTCTATCTCTTTTAAAGAAATTTCTGCGCCTTCTAAAGCCCATTCTACAAAAGTGTGCAACGATTCTGATTGTTTATAGTTTTCTGAGACTTCTTCGCAAAGGCAAAGTAGTTTTTCGCCATCAGAAATGGCAACAGAACAGTTTTTAGACGAGGTTTCTATGTGGAGGATTTTCATTTTATTAATGTAACAATATAGAAATGTAACAGTGTAACAATTATAGAATGCAAATTAACAAAATATTGTTAAATTATTTAGTCTGTTAGATTGTTACATTTTCCTAAAAATCGTTCTTGGTTCTGCTTGTGCTTTGGGATAAATACAAATATCTGCAATAGAAACTCTTTCTGGTGCATTTACACAATAAGAAATTACATCGGCAATATCTTCTGCAATCAGCGGTTCGTAACCTGCGTAAACCGTTGCAGCACGCTGTTCGTCTCCTTTAAATCTTACTTTAGAAAAATCGGTTTCTACAGCTCCTGGTTGTACATTGGTAACTTTAATGCCAAATTCTGTGAGTTCTAAACGCATACCTTCAGAAATAACATCTACAGCTTTTTTACTGGCACAATATACGGTTCCGTTAGCATAAGTTTGTCTTGCTGCTACGGAAGAAATATTGACGATATGCCCAGAATTTCTAGCTTTCATGATTTTAATAATCGGTTGAGAAACGTAGAGTAGTCCTTTCACATTTCCGTCCATCATGGCATCCCAATCCGAAATATTAGCATCTGAAATAGGTTCTAAACCGTGCGCATTTCCTGCGTTGTTGACCAAAACATCTATGTTTTTCCAGTCTTCTGGAAGAGAATTGATGGCGTTTTGTACTTCTTGTTGGTTTCTTACATCAAAAACCAAACTGTACACTTCTGTAATGTTGCTTAACTGAATTTGCAACGCTTCTAACACTTCTTTTCTTCGACCACAAATAATTAATCTATGACCTTGTTTTGCAAAAATTTCGGCGGTTGCTTTGCCAATTCCGGAAGTTGCTCCTGTGATAAATATTGTTTTCATAAATTTAATGTAGCAATGTAATTTTGTAATAATGTAACAATCATTGGTAAATTGCTATACTGATATATTGTTAAATTAATTCGCATCAAAAGCTTCGAAAGCGTTTTCTATATGGTTAATTTCTAGTTTTCCTGTTTCATTAGGAAGCACAGAAATCACATCAAATCTAGTTTCTAAATTAATGTTGTTTTGCTCTAAAAAATCGTTAGCAGCAGAAACTATAAGTCTTATTTTCTTTTTATTGATGGCTTCTTGCGGTAACATAAAAGCGTCTGTTTTTCTGGCTTTTACTTCTACAATAATAATTTGGTTCTCGAATTCGGCAATAATATCTATTTCCGCTTTTTGATAACGGTAATTTTTTGCTAAAATTTTATAGTTTTTTTGAACTAAAAATTGCTCTGCCAATTCTTCTGCAAGTTTACCAAAATCGTTATGATCTGCCATTTAATAACAAAACTTATATTGTAAAGTTAAATTTTTACCGTTTCTTAGATAATAAATATTTTTATCGCCTTTCTTTTTAAGAATAGTATCACCAACTTTTAGTTCTGGAAACAAATCGCATAAAACAAGTTCTTTATCTTCTTTTTTAAAAGTAAAAATTGTAACTCTGTAACTGCCAAATTTATCTTCAGTATTTTTTATTGTCCCTTGATAATCGTCTGGCAAAAAAGTCTCTTTTTCCCATTTTTGAAAAGCAGCTTTATTATTTTTCTCAAAAGATTTCTCTATGAAATAAGTTGCACCGAAAAAACCTAAAACCGTTACAACAACAATAGCTAAAAGTATTTTTATAAAATTTGGCATTTTCTCAATTTTCTATTTAAACTCAACCTTTATTTTTTCATCAACTTCCATTTTTATTTTTGCACCGATAATGATTGGTCGATTATCAAAAATATGTCCATTCGGGAAACCAAAAAGAGTAGGGAAGTGGTACTTTTTCAAACGTTGAGCAATGATTTCGTAAGCAAATTCATCAAAAGGTTGTTCGTAGTTTTTGTTCTCCTTTTCATCGCCCATATTGGTCATTCCCCCGATAATTAAACCTTTAATTTTTCTGAAAACTCCAGCTAAATCTAAGCTCATCAACATTCTATCCAAAGCGTAAAAATTCTCGCCAATATCTTCAATAAAAAGTATTTTATCTTTGAATTGATAAGAATAATTAGTGCCCAAAAGCGCATAAATTAAGGCTAAATTTCCGCCGATTAATTCTCCTTCTGCAATTCCTTTTTTATTAAAATGATGTTTTTCGAAAGAATATTTCAGTTTTTTACCTTCTAAAATATTGAAAACATTCTCGTAACTCTCTTCCGAAACGCCGAAACTTGCAGTTTTAATGGTTTGTCCGTGGATAGAAGCGAAATTATTTTTTAGTAAATAACTATTAATCACTGTATTATCAGAATAACCAATGTACCATTTTGGTTTTTTTCTGAATTTTGAAAGTTGGAGATGTCTTAAAAGATGCTGACAACCATAACCGCCTCTTGTTGCCCAAATTGCAGAAATATCATCATTATTAAAAGCCCAGTTTAAATCTTGTATTCTTTCTTTTTCTGTACCAGAATAGTTGTAACCATTTACAAATTTACCCAGTGAATTTTTACTAAAAACAGGTTCATAATCTTTAGATTTTATCAGTTCTAAAGTCTTCTGAAGCGGTGCTTCTTCTACAAAACCAGCAGGAGAAATAATGGCAATTTTATCGCCTTTTTTTAAAGACTTTGGGAAAATAATTTCTTTCATTTTTGTGATGAGTGATATTTTATATGTAAAATCACTTTTTATTTGGTTGTTTTTTTATACTTAACTTCTGTTTTTTCGGCTTCTTCTAATTGTTTATCAAACTGATTAAACTTTTTATAACTCTGTAAAAAAATAAAAAAACTAAAGAAAATAAGTACAATCCCTACACCTTTTCTAATATTATTCGCCAATCTTTCGGTAAGCTTATAGTGAAACTGTTTCGCTAAGAAAATTTTTGCCAAATCTATCCCAAGATAAGTGGCAATTACCAAAGATATATAAATAATAAAATTCTGTGTATCAGGATATTGATTTCTTACCGAAATTACGGTAACCAACCAAAAAAGGATAACACCCACATTCAGTAAATTAAACAAAAAACCATTAAAAAAAGTTTTAAAATAGTTTTGATTGATGAATTTAGCCTCATCAGGAAGGTGCATTTTGGTTTTAGAAACCATCATAAAAATCCCGTAAACTAAGATGATAAGTGCTGTAATTCTGTAAAATTCTGGATGGTCGTCTATAATTTCTACCAAATCTCCACTGGCAAAATAAGCGGCAACAATACATAAAATATCTGCGGAAATAACCCCAATATCTAATGCTAAAGCGTGTTTATGACCTCTGGAAAAGCTGGTTTCAATCAAAAGGAAAAAGATGGGCCCAATAAAAACCAGACTCAACATAAAACCTAGACCAATTGCTGAAATGATAAGTTCAAGCATTTAACAAAGGTAAGAAATTAGTATTTAAAAATTAGTCAACAATCTTAAAATCTAATTGTTTGGCAACCAAATTCGCTTTTATCACTTTTATTTTTACGGTATCTCCCAATTGGAAGGTTTTTCCAGTTCTTGATCCAACAATAGAATGTGTTTTGGCTTCATGGAAGTAAGAATCGTCTATTAAATCCCTTAATTTTATTAAACCTTCTGCGCCATTTTCAGGAATTTCTACCCAAAATCCGAAATCTGCAGTACCAGAAACCACACCTTCGAAAACTTCGCCCACGTGTTTTTCCATAAATTTTACTTGCATAAATTTGATAGAATCTCTTTCTGCATCAGAAGCTAATCTTTCTTGAGCACTGCAATGTTTCATCATTTCCTCATACTCTGCTGCATTTGGAGATTTACCACCATCTAAATAGTGTTGCAATAATCTATGCGCAACCAAATCTGGATAACGACGAATTGGCGATGTAAAATGCGAATAATGGTCAAAAGAAAGTCCGTAATGCCCAATGTTTTCGGTAGAATAAACTGCCTTGCTCATCGTTCTCATTGCCAAAGTTTCTACCATATTTTCTTCGCCTTTTCCTTTTACATCTTTCAATAATTTGTTTAAAGATTCGGCTACTTTTTTAGAATTTGCCAAGTTCATTTTATACCCAAAAGTTCCCACAAAATCCTTCAAAGCCAATAATTTAGTTGGGTCTGGATCATCGTGAATTCTATACACGAAAGTGTTTTGGCTTGGTGAACCATTTTTAGTTAAAGACACAAATTCAGAAACTTTTTTGTTCGCCAAAAGCATAAATTCTTCAATCAAATGATTAGAATCTTTTGAAATTTTGAAATAAACACCAATTGGTTCATTTTCTTCATTCAAATTAAATCGAACTTCCATTCTATCAAAAGCAATCGCGCCGTGTTTTAATCTATCTTTTCGAAGGATTTTTGCCAATTTATCTAATGTTAAAATTTCTTCAGCTAAATCTCCTTTTCCTGTTTCTATGCGTTCTTGCGCTTCTTCGTAAGTAAATCTTCTATCAGAATGAATAACGGTTCTACCAAACCATTGATTTTGAATTTCCGCATTATCATTGAGTTCAAAAACCGCTGAAAACGTAAATTTATCTTCATTCGGACGAAGGCTACAAACCTCGTTACTCAAAACTTCAGGAAGCATCGGCACAACTCTGTCCACCAAATACACCGAAGTTGCACGTTTATAAGCTTCATCATCCAAAATTGTCCCTGGTCTTACATAATGCGAAACATCTGCAATGTGAACGCCAACTTCCCAATTTCCGTTGTCTAATTTCTGTAAAGAAAGTGCATCATCAAAATCTTTTGCATCTTTCGGATCGATGGTAAAAGTGAGAATTTTACGCATATCTCTGCGCTTTTTAACTTCTGCCGCAGTAATTTTTCTATCAATTTTATCGGCATATGCTTCTACTTCTGCAGGGAAATCATAAGGCAAACCATATTCAGCTAAAATAGAGTGAATTTCGGTTTCGTGTTCGCCTGGTAAACCGAGAACTTGAATGATTTCTCCTTCCGGGTTTTTAGAATTAGCATCCCAATTCAGCATTTTCACGACTACTTTTTCACCATCTTTTGCACCGTTCATTTTATTTTTCGGGATGAAAAAATCATTATTAATTTGTTTTTTGTCTATCACTACAAATCCGAAATCTTTATGCTGAACGTACTGAAAAGTTCCTACAAAAGTATCATTAGCGCGTTCTAAAACTTCTAAAACCGAGCCTTCTAATTTTTTGCCTTTAAAATGATAGGTTACAATAAGTACTTTATCGCCTTGCAACGCATCTTTTACGTTTTTTTGATGAATGAAAATATCATCTTCTATGCCTTCTACTTTTACGTAGGCATTACCGTTGGCTGCAAAATCTATAATTCCGGTTAAAGTATCATCAATTAAAAGATTAACAATATATTTATTTTTCTCTGTTTCTTTAATTTTATCTTCGGCTTTTAATTTATGAAGCGCCTGAATAACGAGCTCTCTTTGACGAGGGTTTTTATATTCTATTCCGTCTGCAATCTGTTTGTAATTGTAGATTTTAGACGCTTTTTTATTCATAAAACGCAGAATGAGCTTCCCGATATCGCGAAGTTTCTGGTCTTGTTTTTGTGATTTATGTTGTTGTTTCATATATGTTTTAGTGTTTTTTTTATTTTTATAAATTTAAATAAAAATCTCCAACTTTCGCTGGAGATGGTCTTATTTACAAGTGATTTTATCTACTCTGTTCTGATGTCTTCCTCCTTCGAAATCGGTGGTGAGAAATTTCTCTATGATTTCTAGCGCCAATTCTTTGGCAATAAATCGGGCAGGCATGGCTACCATATTACAATTATTATGTTGACGAGATAATGCAGCAATTTCTGGCATCCAAGCTAATGCACATCTTATGCCAGTATGTTTATTTGCGCTTAATTGTACACCTTGTCCGCTACCGCAAAATAAAATTCCAAATTCGCAATCTCCTTTTTCTACAGCACTTGCAGCAGGATGTACAAAATCTGGATAATCAACAGAATCCAAACCATGTGTACCGAAATCAATTAACTCGTATTTACCTTCTAATTGTTTTTTTGCAAATTCTTTGTATTCATAACCTGCGTGGTCTGCTGCGATTGCTATTTTTTTCATTTTATTTTTTATTTCTTCTACAAAATTAACACTTTAAATGTAAATTGTGGATTAAATTTTCAATTCTATTTTTTTGATGAGCTTTAAAATCAATAGATTAACATTTTTTAACAATACAGAATTGTATTACATATCCTTAATTTACAATGTTTTATATTGATATTACACAATTATTAACATAATGTTAATTACTCTGTTAAAAACTTCTATTAATTAATTGAAAAACTTTAGAAATTTTTGTGTAATAGAAAAAATCTCGCAAGATTATAGATTTTGTTTATTAAAATTTTTAAAGCCTTTTTCTAAAGTTTTTCCATAGTCTATTTTTCAATATATGCAGAAAATAGCAGTTGTTAACAAGTGTTAGTAAAGTTAAAATTCAATTAAAAATCAAGATTTTACAATGTTAATTATTTATGAATTGTAAC
>JAYRDY010000122.1:0-6841 GCA_041909215.1 Cloacibacterium sp.
ATTTTCTACATCGATACTTTTCTCAAATGTATTTTCCTTTGTAGAATACAAAATGTAATCTTCATCATAGTTTAGAGAATATCTATGAATATTTTTACCTTTAATTACTTTTTTAATAAGTTCTGATGGAATTTTATTTTCCTTGAAAAACTCTAATTTATTAATAAAAAAATCATTTCCTCCAGTTGTTATTCCTTGTGTTATTTTTAAAAAGTCCTTAATGTTATATTTAAAAGATTTTAAAAAATTTGTTAAATTAAATTTTGAATCATCATTTAATAAAAAAATGTCTTCTTTAAGATTGTTAGAATCAATATTAGGTATATTAATAACATCAATATTTGATATCTTATTTTTATAATTTATACCTTTAAATAGATTGTTTTGTACTTTGTCTTTTGATAAAATTATAATTACCGTATCAACTATTGCATCTTCAAATACATTTTTCAATTTTAGTATTTGATTGATGTTGTTGTTTTCTTTTAAAAATAATCTCAATCCTTTAAATTGAGAATAATCTAAAAATGTATTTGGAGTAATAAAACCCAATACGCCATAATTATTTAATATATTGATTGCTATTTCATAAAAGAATACATACATATCAAATGTTCCAGAAAATGTTTTTTTGAATTTATTTAATATGTAGTCCTTTTCTTTTTTGGAAAAATAATCACCATAAGGCGGATTTCCAATTACCACATCAAAACCACCTTTTGCAAAAATCTGCGGGAATTCTTTTTCCCAATTAAAGGCTTTATTTCCTGCAATTTCGGGGTCGTCAATCAAAGAATTTCCACATTTTATATTGTTGCTTAAATCGTTTAGTTTTCTATTGGGTTCTGCGGTTCTTAACCAAAGAGAAAGTTTGGCTATTTCTACAGATTCTTCATTTAAGTCCACCCCAAAAAGATTGTTTTCTAAAATACTTTCAGAATGATAGGTAAACGCAATAGAAGAGCCTGTTAGTTTGGCTTCTAATTCGTCTATATATTTATGTTCTTCAATCAAGAAATTAAGAGCTTCGTTCAGGAAAGCACCACTTCCACAAGCTGGGTCTATAATGGTGATTTGGTGCAGCCAAGTTCTGTAATCTTCTAATTTTTGTAGAAGTGCTAACTTGGTTTTTTGTTGGCGTTTTTTATCTGTAAAATAGTCTTCTTCTACAATTCCTAATTCTACTTTCTTTTCTTCGCAAAGTTTGCCAACGGTATTTTCTACAATGTATTTGGTAATGTATTTTGGGGTGTAGAAAACGCCATCTTTTTTCCTTTTGGTTTTAGATTTGTCTATTTCTTGTCCTTCTATTTGTGCTTTTATTTCATCAATTTCATTGAGAGAATTTTCAAAAATATGCCCTAAAATATTCACATCTACTTCACTGGCAAAGTCATACTCTGCTAATTTTAATGTGTGATTGTAGAGTAAAGTATCATCAATAGTGATATTATCTAAAATTTCATCAGGCTTAAACAAACCGCCATTATAGGCAAAAACATCAAATTGCTTCCCTTTGAAACCTGTATTGAGATAGCCAAAATATTTTTTGAATCTATCATAAAGTGGAACATATTCATCTAAATCTTTCAGCTTATTCCATTGTTCTAAAATTAATCTTACCGAATTGGGAGGGAGTAAACCTCTATCTTCTCCAAAGAAGAGGAACAAAAGCCTGTCTAATAATTTCTGGGATTTTTTGAAAAGTTCTAATTGGTCAAAATCAGGGTTTTGCTGGGTAAGATTCTGAAACAATTCTCTTTTGAAAACCGAATAATCTTTGTAGAGTTTCTTGGTGATTTCGTCTTCTTTACTTACCGATTCATTTTTAATCTTGGCAGGAATATCTGCCGAAATATTTTCAAAAGCCAAACACAAATACAAGACTTCAAATTGCTCTTTAGTTAATTCAAATAAATTGAATTCTAAAAATTCAATAGCATTATCTATATAGAATCGTAATTTTTCAAAATTAGAAGTAATTACATACTTACAATCTGACTGGTTGTTTTTATAGCCAAAAGCTTGTGTTTCTACTTTGCCTAAATCTGTGGTGTCAGTTCCTTTTAGTTCTATAATGGCGAGAACTTTATCATTAATGATAATTGCACCATCTGCTTTTTTGCTGTCTTTTACGTTTTTATATTCTGTGGTAAGATTGAAATTGGGTGTTGGATTTTTGGTATATCCCAAAACATTAACAAACAAATCAATGAGAAACTCTCCTTGATATTGTTCTTCTTTAGAGTTTCTGATATTTTCTTGGATTTCAGCATTATGAAAATGCTTACAAAACAAATCCCATTTATTATTAAGATTCTCATGGTTTTGTGTTTTGAGATATTTGTTGATTATTGTTTTTTGGAATAGTGACATACTGTAATTTTCAAACTATAAATTTAATGATTTATTCTAATGTAGAAATAGTCCATTTATCTCTGTCTATATCAGACAAGTTGGCTTCAAACCTTTCTTTTTGGATAGCAACGCAAAGTAAATGGGTAGGTCTGGAAAAACCTACATAAGCCATTTTAGTTGACTGGATATGTTGAGCTCTTAGGTCTGAAAAATTTTGATATTTAAATTGACTTGCCAATCTTTGAGATTCATAATTACCATTACCTTTACCATAAAAAGTTTCCAAATAAAGTGTTGCCAAGTGTGTTTCACCTTTTGCAGAATGTATTGTTCCTACTTCAATATCAAATCCGTGAAAATTGAGAATATTCTCTTTGGTCAAATTTTCTCTTATTTCTTCATTTTCAATATTTTGGGATTGATTTTGAATAAAGTTTCTTGAATGATTTACTCTTAACTCAAAAATGTTTAAAAATTCTGTTGAATAAGTTTTTATAGAATTATAAACTTCGATAAACTTATTTCTAATAATATCAATACTCCACTGATAAAGAAGTTTTTTAAAAACCAAATATTCTGTTTCGTTCTTCTCTTTTATATAATTTAAAAGTGACAATTTAGTGTGATATAAGCCTTCTAATCTTAAAATTTTAACAAGTGCATTGAGTATATTATTTCTAATTGCGGACAATGTAGAACTCTCCTTATTATATTTTACCAAATAAAAATCTAAATTTTCATAATCTATCTTTGTCTTTGTTTTAACTAATGTAAAAGAATCGTAATAATCTGCTATTTTGTAATGGTTGATATTATTTGAACTTTTTGACCAACCAATAGCCTTTATCTTACTTGAATTTTTAATTTCAATTACACCAGAAGAAATGTAGTTATTGACTATTTCAGAAAATTTTGGTATTACATCTTTAATTTTATCTGTACTATAAACTATCATATGTGGCTTCAAATCACAATTTTCATTTTTCCCTTCAATAGCAAAAGTTTCACCAGTTTTTAGAGCAAAACAATTTACAAGTTCGGCAATTTTTGGTGTAAGTCTTTTACTTCCTTTAATGGCTAATAATTGATTCTCTCCTTCACGTAAATTCCAAATTGAATTATGATGTACTTCGTTACTGAAAATAGCTTGATTTATATCGCCAATCCTTTGAATAATAGATGTGCTATTACCATTGTCATAAAATATATTTTCAATTAAATCATATTGATGAGTTTCCAAATCTTGCGTTTCATCAATAAAGATGTATTGAAATCTTTTTTGCAGTATATTTTTTATTTTTGGATGTCTTTCTAAATATATTTTAGCAAATGCAAATGCGTCATTGAAATTTAAAATACCCTTTTTTAAAAGATTTTTTTTTACACTAATAATTTCTTGATACGTAGGGGTATGATTACCAAGTTTATTAATAATTTTTTCTTCGAATGAAAAAATATCAACTAAACCTACCTCATTTATTACAAAAATGTTTTTTATAAAATCTGAATAGTTGTCTTTAAGTCTATGATTCAATGCAAGGCGTGCTCCATAAGATATACTTTTATTAAACTGTTCTTCAAAAATCTCGTTATCAATTCTTTGTGTTTTTTGTTTAAACAAATTACTATAGCACGGAATAGCAAGAAATTGGTCAACAAAACTCTGAACAGTACCTATAAAATTAGGATAAGAAAATAGTTTAGAGCAGTGAATACCAATTTTATCTTTAATCTCATCTACCGCTGTATTTGTATGAGATAATATAAGAATTCCTCTATTACTACTTAAAGGCAACCTTTTCTCTAAAATTAGAAGCTTTGCAAGTAATGCAGTTGTTTTACCACTACCAGGAACAGCTTGTAAATCTATCGTTTCAAAATTTTTAATAAATCTTCTTCGTTCAGCATCAAAACTTTTTCCAACTGGAAGTAAAATTCTTTCAGTTTCAATAATTTCATCAAGATTAATATTTAAAAGATTACTTTCAGCAGTTGCAGGCATATTTTATTGCATTAATTAGATATTCAATAGGATTGTTTTCTACCATTATTTGATTAATATCATTAATATCATTTTCTAAAAATTTTGAAAAGTATAATGATATTATAGATTTTGAAGTTTTTTTATTTTCTATAAAATCATACATAATTTGAAATGCAATTTCTTCATTAGATTTGTTCATTGAGAACACCTCCCATTTTCTTTCAAAATCTAATTCCGAAATATCTCTTATTTTCATTTTTGTTGGTTTTAAACCAGAATAACTATCTGCTCTAAGTTCTTCATTGGATTGAATAATTGCTTTATATAAGGTTTTTCTTAAAATAGGATGCAATGCGATACAATATTCCAAAGTCCAAGCGCTACTTATAAAAACTTTTACAAATTGATTTTCAATTCCCTTTTTTTTAATTTCAAGATACTCATCTACATTAAATTCACTAATAATTTTTTTTTCTTTCCTTTTATTCTGTGGTATATTGTATTTAGTAGAATACTCCTGAGGTCTTAAATCTAAATCCGTGATAACACTAACAGGTATTTCTAAAAATGGTCTTTTAACTCTCTGAAATATTTTTGAATATCTTAAAAATGAAGTATTTCCAATTGATATTACTGATACTCCAGCTTCAGTTAAATCTTTATCTATTACATAGAATCTTTTTAAAATTTTTGTAAGTGATGGAATTATTATTTCTTCTGAAATGCCTTCAACGAATATCACTCCTTTAGAAAAAAATAAATTTGATTTAGTAACATCTAAAAATCTTTCAAGATAAGGATAATCAGTTGTTTTAAGTTTTGTATAATTTCTGCCTAGAGGAAAAGCATTACTTTTTGAACAAATTATCAAGTTTTCTAATTTTACTTTTGAAGCAAGATTTGGACTATGAGTTGTTAAAATTAATTGTATGTTTTCTTGATTTTGTAAAGATTCAATGACTTGCATTTGAGCTTGAGGATGTAAATGAGCTTCTAATTCTTCTATCAGTCCTAATCTCAATCCTTCATAATTTTTTTTGTTTAAATGCAAAAGTTCAGAAGCCATAAACAATCGGTTTAGTGTACCCAATCCAATGTTTTTCTCGTCCTTTATTAATAATTCTAGCTTTTCAAGTATGTTTTTAAGGTTTGCTTCAACAACTTTTATATCAGTTTCTTTTGAATTATCATAAAATGACTTTAAGTATTTATCTATTTCAGATTTTAATTCTTTGCCCTTTTGGTTTTCCTCTGAAAGCAACTCATCATTATTGTCTTTACCTTCAAAATATTTTTTGATGTCTTCATTGAATTTTTTGAATAACTCAACTAAAAGATGGGTGTCATTTTGACCTTTAAAGGCTTCGTGTTCTTGAAAAATTTGAGCTAACCTTGAGTTTTTTTTAGGAATAAGTTCATTTTTTGCATCTCTTAAAGGCTTCAAATATGTTACTTTCAAGAAATCCCTTGCTTCGGATGTAAGAATTGTACCTTCATTGGTTGAACCTGCTTTTATATCTGTTGAAATTATTCTTTCCTGATTTTTAGTAGCTTCAAAAAATATTTTTAATGTAGGCTGAGCATTTTCCCCAGTTCCATTCCAAGTAAGCCATTCTGTAAAATGTTTTGCCTCATCATCATTTAATTCTTCAAATAAAATTTCTATTCTGAATTTATTAGAATTATCAAAAAAATCATCATGTTCAATTTTTATCCATTCATAAGCATGAGTTTTAAGAACAATTTTTATAGCATCAATTATAGCTGTTTTTCCAGAATCGTTTTCACCTATAAGCACATTTAATCCTTTAGTGAAATTTAAACTTAAATTGGGTTTATTAATATCATATTCTCCATTATCCCCAAACTTTCTAAAATTCCATAGCTTAATGTTTTTCAGGTACATTGTGTTTTTAATTTTTAAAATTAGTAAAAATTTTCCTAAAAAATTTTTTTTTGACATCATTTATTTTTGAGTAAGCCCCCCGCAACTAAACACCCTCACTTGTATTGGGGGAACAACTCCCCGCCACCTTTTGATGTAATTTGGAAATTTTCGGCAGTATTTATATTCAAGGTGATAGTTGCAATATTCTTACAGAAAACTTTCTGATTCCTGGTTGTAATGTTCTAACTCAAAAATTCAAAACAATGGTAACAATTATCAACTACAAAGAAAGACAAAAAGAAGACGGAACTTCCTTCTATGTTTTAGAATTTCAAGGAGGTATTGAAATGATTAAAAACAAAAAAACATTTCATATCTTTGCTATAGTGCAAAGTAAAAGGGAAGCATCAATTTTACAATACTTTTTAATTTGTTGCACTTATGTTGTACCAATGAAATAAAAAAAGCCTAAAAACTATTTGTTTAAAGGCTTTACGGAAAATTTACTTTAACCTTGTCAAAGTTCGGAACTTTGACAAAGCTATGCAAATTACTTATTGCTAAAAGCAAAAAGTGAGATTATCCTTGTTTTCTTTGCGTAGATTTTACGG
>JAYRDY010000123.1:0-6836 GCA_041909215.1 Cloacibacterium sp.
GCCTTAAAAATAGTTTCAATGAAAATTTGAATTGCGCCTTTGCGTTTTTTACCGTTAATGAGTAATCTGAATAAATTTTGATAATGCACTAGAGGTAAAATTTAGATAATTACTCATAAAAAAAGCGACTTTTTCAAGTCGCTTTCATTTTTTTTAAGAAGAGAATCTTACCAACGGCTTCCACCTCTATCGTTTCCGCCTCTGTTGTTTCCGTAACCACCTCTGTTACCATAACCTCCGCCTCTATTGTTATCGAAGCTTCTTCTTGGTTTTTCTTCTCTTGGTTTCGCTTCAGAAACTTTAAGTTCTTTACCATTAAATTCTTTATCATTTAAAGAATTTATCGCTTCTTGACCTTCCTCGTCACTCATTTCTATAAATCCAAATCCTCTAGATCTTCCGGTTTCTCTGTCTGTGATAATTTTGCACGAAGTAACTTCGCCAAATTCTGAAAATAAGTCTTGCAACTGGTTCTCTCTTGTTGCGTAATTGATGTTTGAAACAAAAATGTTCATTGTAAAAAAAAATTAAATTATAAATTGTCTTAAATGAAGTATTATAAAGGATAGACAAAAAACGATGAACATTATTTTGAAAAACTTTTATAAGAAATCTTTCGCAAGATACACTTTTATTTTTATATACAATATTAATTTATTAATTCACTGAAAATTAATTTGTTAAAAATCGTCAAGATACTCTACTTCCTGCGCTCGCTTCCAACATTTTAAACCAATCTTCTATTTCTAAATTTATGGATAAAGAATTTTTAAGAGATCTTATGTTTTCAGCTTTTGAAGTCCCTATAATAGGTAAAATCTTCGCAGGATGTTTTAATAAAAATGCCAATAATAATTGTGCTTCATCTGCATTATATTTCACTGTAAGCTCATCAAAAACTGCTTTTATTCTTGCTGTTCTTTCAGAATCTTCAGAAAAATAGCTTCCCAAAACCGAATAAGCCATTGGTTTTAGATTCTTCAGCATCATTTGGTCTAGCGTTCCGTCATAAAAAGTCTTGGTTTCTGTTAAAGAAATTTCTACTTGATTGGTTAATAATTGAGGAAAATATTGAAAAATCAAATCAAATTGTGAAGGTGTAAAATTACTCACTCCGAAATTTCTCACTTTTCCAGAACTTCTCAGAATTCCAAAAGCCGCTGCTATTTCTTCAGGATTCATGAGTGGAGATGGTCTGTGTAACAATAACAAATCTATATAATCTGTTTTTAGATTTTTCAAACTTTCATCAACTTGATTGATGATGTATTCTTTAGAATAATTGTAATATTTCAATGGGAAATTCTTCTTTTCCGAAGGCAAACAAATTCCACATTTGGTAATCAACTGAATTTTTTCACGCTCAATTTTCATTCCCGAAAAAGCCTTTCCAAACAACTCTTCTGTAGTATAATCTCCATAAATATCTGCATGATCAAAAGTATATAAATCTTCTTCTAAAGACGTTTCTATAAGATTTTGCACGCCACTTTCAGAATGATTAGCGCCCCAAATTCCCCATCGCATTACACCGATGATCATTTTTGAAAAATCCATAATTTTAATTTTTATCAAAGTTAAAACTATATCATCAATATTGTTGATTTTTCAGCGATAATAGTTTCACTCAATATTATTCATCAAAAGAAAACATCTAAAAAGAAGCCTAAAATAATATTTATAGCATAATTTTGCTTCATTAAATATGATGTAGATGAATTATCACACAAGAAAATGGATTAAGCCAGAAGATTTAAACGCCAACCACACGCTTTTTGGCGGCAAATTATTACAATGGATAGACGAAGAAGCTGCACTCTACTCTATCATTCAACTAGAAAATCCGAGAACGGTTACCAAATATATTTCCGAGATTAATTTTGTAAATTCTGCAAAACAAGGAGATATTATAGAAATCGGGATTGAAGTAATTAATTTCGGGAGAACTTCCATCACGCTTAGTTGCGAGGTAAGAAATAAAATGACGCACCAAACCATTATTACTATTGACAAAATTGTTTTTGTATCTTTGGATGAAAATGGAAATCCACAACCCCACGGAAAAACCGAAATGGAATATGTAGAAGACCGATTAGGCAAAGGATAAATGCAAATTTTTATTAAAAATATGGTTTGTAACCGCTGCATTTCTGCAGTGGAAAACGTTTTCCGAAATTCTGAAATTGATGTGGTTTCGGTGAATTTAGGTTGGGTGGAAACTTCTGCTGAGATTTCTAAATCTCAATTAATTCAACTCCACGAAAATTTACAGAATATTGGTTTCGAAATTTTGGAAGACGCTTCACAAAAACAAATCGAAAGCATCAAAAAACTCATTTTAGAAAAAGTTCAAAATCTAGATATTAATGAAGATTTCTTGCTTTCTAAATATCTTTCCGAGCAACTCCACAAAGAATACAGCAGTATTTCTAAGGTTTTTTCGCAAACCGAAAACATTACTTTAGAGCAATATTTTATTCTTCAAAAAATAGAAAAAGTAAAAGAACTATTGATTTATCGTGAACTTACCCTTTCTCAGATTGCTTATAAATTAGGTTATAAAACGGTTCAACATCTTTCTCAACAGTTCAAAAAAATCACAGGATTTTCGCCATCACAATTTCAGGAACTCAAAGAAAAAAAGAGACTCCCTATTGATTTGATTTAAAATTTATTTTCCTTCAATCCTAAAATCTAAATTTCATAACATTCTGCCATGATTTGATAATGGTTTTTATTTGATTAATTTTGAAATTTGTATCAAAATTAAGAAAGATGAATACCAAAAAATATAACGTTCTGGGAATGTCTTGCGAAGGCTGTCAGAAAAAGATTTTTTCTGCTTTAAATAATGTTGAAGGAATAAAAGCCGATGTAAATCTCGCAGGAAACTTTGTTGAAATCACTTCTGAAAAAGAAATCGACATCGAAAAACTCAATTCTGAGCTTAAAAATGCAGGAAACTACCTTTTAGAAGATCCCGAAAAACCAAAATCTACAGAATTTATTCCACCTCAAGAAAGAGTTTCGCCAAGTTCGGTTTATTATTGCCCGATGTTATGCGAAGGCGAAAAAGTTTATTTCGTACAAGGTAAACGTTGCCCTGTTTGTAATATGTACTGCGTTCCGATAGAAGAAAAAAAATTAGTTGATAGTAAACATAAAACCATCAACCATCAACCATCAACTGATAACCAAGGAAGATATTATTGCCCAATGTTTTGTGAAGGAGACAAAACCTATCCCGAAAATGTAGGTTGTCCCGTTTGTGGAATGGATTTGGTAAAAATCACAGGAAATGATGATGAATCCGAAGACGACACCTATAAAAATCTGCAAAAAAAATTCTGGATTTCGGTTGCTTTTACCCTTCCCGTTTTTCTATTATCAATGGGAGGAATGTTTTTTGAGTTTCCTTTTAGTTCAAGAGTTTCAGGAATTTTACAATTGATTTTTACGCTTCCAGTAGTATTTTTTACAGGCTGGTTTTTATTTAAAAGAGCTTGGATTTCTTTTAAATCTTGGAACCTCAATATGTTTTCTTTGATTGGTTTAGGAGCAAGTGCGGCTTTTGTTTACAGCATTTTCGCACTTACTTTTCCGAGTTTAATTCCGCATGAATTGATGCAAAATCATCACGAAGTTCCTTTGTATTTCGAAGCAGTTGCGGTGATTTTAACGTTGGTCATTTTCGGACAAATGTTGGAAGCAAAAGCCCATCAAAAAACTGGAAACGCGATTAAAGAATTGATGAATCTATCGCCAAAAGAGGCTCATCTCATTCAAAATAGTGTAGAAAAAAACATTCCCGTTATAGAAGTTAAGATTGGAGATATTCTTAAAGTAAAACCTGGAGAAAAAATTCCTGTTGATGGCGAAATTATTGAAGGAAATACCACGATTGATGAAAGCATGATTACGGGTGAACCTATTCCTGCAGAGAAAAAATTAGGCGACAAAGTAACCTCTGGAACCATCAATGGAAACCAAGTTTTCCTCATGAAAACAGAGAAAATTGGCAAAGACACTTTACTTTCTCAAATTATAGAAATGGTCAATTCAGCAAGTCGAAGCAAAGCGCCAATCCAAAAACTCACGGATAAAGTTTCTAAAATTTTTGTTCCTGTTGTGATTGCAATTTCAGTTTTGACTTTCCTATTTTGGTACTTTTTCGGTGGAGAAAATCGTGCGATTTTTGCTTTGGTGAATGCTTTGGCAGTTTTAATTGTAGCTTGTCCTTGCGCTTTAGGTTTAGCAACGCCAATGTCTGTAATGGTAGGAATTGGAAAAGGTGCCAAAAACGGAATTTTGATAAAAAATGCAGAAGCTTTAGAAAATTTAGAAAAAGTAAATGTAATCATCACCGATAAAACCGGAACTTTAACCGAAGGAAAACCGTCTTTAACTCAAATTTTCTCAGAAAATATTCCGGAAAATGAAGCATTACAATTTGCGGCTTCTCTCAATAAAAACTCTGAACATCCACTTTCACAAGCGGTTTTAAATAAAGCTAAATTCTTCGACTCCGCTCAGAATGACAATTTAAAAGAAGTTAAAAACTTTGAAAACATTTCAGGGAGAGGAATTTTAGGAGAAATTGATGGTAGAAAACTTTTCCTTGGAAACATTCATTATCTCAAAGAAAATAACTTTGAAATTTCTGAAAATCTGCTTCAAAAAGCCCAAATTCTAGAAAACGAAGCGAACACCGTTTCTTATTTAACCATCGATGGAAAAGCAGTTGCCGTTTTCGGTTTTAAAGACAAAATCAAAGAAAATGCAAAATCTGCCATCAAATCTTTACAAAACAAATGCATTGAAATTATCATGATGACAGGCGATAATGAAGCCACTGCAAAACACGTTGCAGAAAGTCTTGGCATCAAAAAATATTTTGCGAATTGTCTTCCTCAAGACAAAATAAACGAGGTTAAAAACCTCCAAAATCACGGAAAAATTGTAGCCATGACTGGCGATGGAATTAATGATGCTCCTGCTCTTGCACAAGCCAACGTAGGAATTGCAATGGGAACAGGAACCGATATCGCGATGAATTCTGCAGAAATTACTCTATTGAAAGGTGATATTTCTGGAGTGGCAAAATCTAAAATTTTGAGCGAAAAAATGATGAAAAATGTAAAAGAAAACTTGTTTTTTGCTTTTGCCTACAACACGCTCGGAATTCCGATTGCTGCAGGTTTACTCTACCCGATTTTTGGCGTTTTATTGTCTCCAATGTTTGCTGCTGCTGCGATGAGTTTCTCTTCTGTTTCGGTGATTGCCAATTCTCTGAGGTTGAACAACGTAAAATTGAAAATTTAATTAAAATTGCCACGAATGCACAAATATTTTATAAATTCGTGTATTCGTGGCAAAACTATAAATTAATGAAAAAGAAACTCGTCGTTTTATCTGGCGCAGGAATTTCTGCGGAAAGCGGAATTTCTACGTTTAGAGATTCTAATGGACTTTGGGAAAATCACAGAATAGAAGATGTGGCTTCGCCAGAAGGTTTTGCCAGAAATCCTCAGTTGGTTTTAGATTTTTATAATTTGAGACGAAGGCAATTGAAAGAAGTAAAACCCAATCTCGCTCACGAAATTCTAGCAGAATTAGAACAATATTTTGATGTACACATCATCACCCAAAATGTAGATGATTTACACGAAAGAGCAGGTTCTAATAAAGTGATACATCTTCATGGAGAACTGAAAAAAGTACGTTCTGTGAAAGATGAAACCCAAATTTATGACTGGGAAGAAGACTGTAATTTAGGTGATTGCGATGAAAAAGGCGACCAACTTCGGCCACATATCGTTTGGTTTGGCGAGATGGTTCCAGAAATGGATCATGCTGCCGAGATTGCTTCAGAAGCAGATATTTTTATAGTCATAGGAACTTCTATGCAAGTTTATCCAGCTGCAGGTTTAATTCATTATGTTCCTAAAAACTGTGAAATTTTTGTAATTGATCCTCATTTAGAAAACCAATTCACGAAAAGTGAAAATTTCTTAAAAACATCAGCCACCGAAGGAATGAAAATTTTGAAAAAGAGATTGTTAAAACAAATTATTTAAATTTAAGTTAAATCCACAATGATATCTTAAAATACTCTTTTCGTTTTTTAAATGGGAAAAAGCAAATTTTCTTTGGGGTTAATCTTTAAAAAATTACTTTTAACATAGTTAATATACAGTAAATTACAAAATCTGTAACACTATAATAAGTTTCTGCTTTTCTTTTTGCTAAAAAAAGCTGTCTCACTTTGAAGACAGCCTTGTTTTATTGTAAATTTTTGAGATTACTATTTTTTATAATAATAAAGTGAATAATCATCAACCCCATCATTATTTACATCTTCTCCATAAGAATCTAAAATTCTCATTTCAGAATTGTTTAAAAGTTTAACATCTACTGTGCTGCCCTCAATTGTAATTTTCATTTTATTGGCATCAAAAGTATAAGGTACTGTATCAGCTCCATCTAAGTTACATTTTCCTGTTGCATCTTTGTAATAAAATGTAGATTTAATAGTACTTTCTGTAAAAACAATAGTAGATTTTTGATCACAATCATCACTATTATAAGTTTCAATAATGGTTTTCATGTCTTTACCAGAAATAACTTCTTCTTTTACAGGATGCCAAGTACCGATTAAAGAATTAGAAGAATTGTCATTATCTCTATTACAAGAGTTCGTCAACAATAACGCAGAACCTACCAATAAGGTTAAATAGTTTTTTTTCATGTATTAATTTTTTATATCAATACAAATTTACATTTTTTTATCAAAAACAAAAATATTTTTCTTTAATTAAGATAATTTAGTTTCTTTT
>JAYRDY010000124.1:0-2500 GCA_041909215.1 Cloacibacterium sp.
CAATGCTTTGAGTTTGTTGGATTTAAAAGATTGGATTCAAGAAGTTAAAGAAAAATTCAGCGAAAAAAATAAAATTATTGCCAACGAAATTCTAAAAGAAATAGAAACCAGATTGCAGTTTTTATTAGATGTTGGTTTAGATTATTTAAGCTTGAGTAGAAGTTCTAGAACGCTTTCTGGTGGCGAATCTCAGAGAATTAGATTGGCTACACAAATTGGTTCTCAGTTGGTAAATGTATTGTATATTTTAGATGAACCGAGCATTGGTTTACACCAAAGAGACAACGAAAGACTCATCAATTCATTGAAAAATCTTCGTGATATTGGGAATTCTGTTCTTGTGGTAGAACACGACAAAGATATGATTCTGGAAGCTGATTACGTTCTAGACATCGGACCAAGAGCAGGAAAATACGGTGGCGAAATTCTTTGGCAAGGAAAACCAAAAGATTTAATAAAAGCCAACACGATTACCGCAGATTATCTCACAGGAAAAAGAAATATAGAAATCCCGAAACAAAGACGAAAAGGAAACGGAAAATTTTTAAAATTAAAAGGCGCAACAGGAAATAACCTAAAAAACGTAAACCTCGAAATTCCGCTTGGAAAATTAGTAGTAGTAACAGGTATTTCAGGAAGCGGAAAATCTTCTTTAATTAATGGAACATTGTACCCAATTCTCAATAAACATTTTTACAGAGCGGTTCAGGAACCTTTGCCTTATAAAAAATTTGAAGGCATCGAAAATATCGACAAAATTGTAGATGTAGATCAAACGCCAATTGGTAGAACACCACGCTCTAATCCAGCAACTTACACTGGAATGTTCACCGATATTAGAAATCTTTTTGCAGAATTGCCAGAATCTAAAATCCGAGGTTACAAAGCGGGAAGATTTTCTTTCAACGTAAAAGGCGGAAGATGCGAAACGTGTCAAGGTGGTGGTTTAAAATTGATTGAAATGAACTTTTTACCTGATGTTTACGTGCATTGCGAAACCTGCAACGGAAAACGCTTCAACAGAGAAACTTTAGAAGTTCGCTACAAAGGAAAATCGATTTCTGATGTCTTGGATATGACGATAGATGAAGCTGTAGATTTTTTCCAACCGATTCCTAAAATTTATGCAAAAGTGAAGACTTTACAAGACGTAGGTTTGGGTTATATTACTCTAGGACAGCAATCTACCACACTAAGTGGAGGAGAAGCGCAACGTATAAAACTGGCAACAGAACTCGCTAAAAAACAAACCGGAAATACGCTTTACATTCTAGACGAACCTACAACTGGTTTACATTTTGAAGATGTAAAAATCTTGATGGAAGCCATCAATAAATTAGTAGAATTAGGCAATTCTTTTATTATTATTGAACATAATTTAGACGTCATTAAATTGGCAGACCACATTATAGACATTGGTCCAGAAGGAGGAAAACACGGTGGCGAAATCATCGCAACGGGAACGCCTGAAGAATTGATAAAATCTAAAAAATCTTTAACGGCTAAGTTTTTAAAGAAAGAACTTTCTTAATTTTGATTAATGAATCCATTTTTAGACATCACACTTCGTTCTTTGGCGGTTTATCTTTTTATGATTCTCGGTTTGAGGATTTTTGGGAAAAACCAACTTTCTCAGTTGAATGCAGGAGATATTATTTTGCTTTTATTGATTTCTAATGCCGTTCAAAATGCAATGGTTGGTCAAGATACATCTTTGCAAGGCGGTTTGGTTGCGGCTTTCGTGTTGTTTTTGGCTAATTTCGGATTGAAAAAACTGATGTTTAAAAATCAGAAAATTAAAGATTTAATAGAATCTGAACCCGTTATTTTAATTAAAGACGGAATTCTAGACAAAAACGCTTTAAATAAAAGCGAAATCTCTATTGATGAATTAGAAGAATCTGTTCGTGAACACGGTGTAGAAAACATTTCTGAAGTAAAATTGGCTATTTTAGAAGTTGATGGAAATATAAGTGTTGTTTCTTTTGATAAGAATCATCAAACTAATTTCACAAGGCATAAAAGAAAAAAAATTATTCGCAGAAAGCTATAACCTTAAATGATATTTGTAAAAAATGAACTACCAAATCCGTGAAATGCAGCCAGAAGATGCTGTAAGTGTTTTAAAAATTTTTGAACAAGGTATTGAAGGTGGCAATGCAACTTTTGATAAAACGGCACCAACTTGGGAAGCTTGGGATAAGAAGTTTTTTAAGGTCTGTAGATTGGCTTTGGAAGACGAAAATGGAGTAGTGCAAGGTTGGGCAGCAATACAACCCATTTCTGCAAGAGACTGCTTCAGAGGAGTTGCAGAAGTAAGCATTTATCTTTCTAATGAAATTCAAGGGAAAGGTTTAGGTAAAGTAATGCTTCAAAAATTGATTTTAGATTCCGAAGAACAGGGTTTTTGGATGTTGCAATCTGGTATTTTCCCTGAAAATGTTGCGAGCATCAAAATTCATCAAAATTTAGGATTCAGAGAAGTCGGTTACCGCGAAAA
>JAYRDY010000124.1:2532-6811 GCA_041909215.1 Cloacibacterium sp.
TTGTTTTAATGGAAAGAAGAAGCAATAAGCTCTAAAAAATATTAAATTTAATATTCGTATTTTTGCAAAAAATTTAAATTATGCCTTTAAAAGCCGTATTGTTTGACATGGATGGAGTAATTGTAGATACGGAACCCCTTCATAGAAAAGCATATTTCAAAACATTTGAAAATCTAAATATTACTGTTTCAGAAGAGTTTTATACTTCGCTTACAGGATGTTCTACTAAAGAATCAACTGCAAAAATCAAAGAAAAATATCAGTTAAACGTTTCACCTGAGGACATTACAACATCAAAAAGAACATATTTCAAACATTATTTTGATACTGATGAAAATTTTGATCTTCTCCCGGGTGTTAGAGAACTCATTATTCATTATTACGAAAATGGCGTCAAATTGGTTTTGGCTTCCTCTGCAAGCATGAACACGATTAACTGGGTTTTTGATAAATTTGATATCGGAAAGTATTTTATGGGAAAAATAAGTGGTGCAGAATTAGAAGAATCTAAACCCAATCCCGAAATTTTTATCAAAGCAGCAGAAATTGCTGGTGAACCGAAAGAAAACTGCATGGTTATTGAAGATTCTACCAACGGAATTATAGCGGCTAACAGAGCAGAGATTTTTTGCGCAGCTTACCAAAGCGAGCATTCTAAGATGCAAGATTATCATTTAGCCAATATTTTGGTTAAAGAATTTTCAGACTTAGAAGTTCAGAAGGTTTCTAAATTTTTTGTGTAAAATTAATTTACTTTTTTTCTACATTTCTATTGAGGTAATTATTATAATCTGGCACATCTGCAATATATTCTGTATTGATAAATGGCGAAGAAACAATAAAATCTGCCGTAGCAGCATCACAAGCCATTGGGATATTCCACACAACACAAAGTCTCAGAAAAGCCTTCACATCAGAATCATGCGGTTGCGCTTCCATAGGATCCCAAAAGAAGATAACAATATCTATATCGCCAGTCGCAATAAGTGCACCCAGTTGTTGATCACCCCCCAAAGGCCCGCTCATAACTCTTTGTACATTTACGCCAAGGTAATTTTCGATAAGTTTACCTGTGGTTCCTGTGGCAATAAGTTGATGTTTAGAAAGGGTTTCTTTATGTTTTTTTACCCAGGCAATAAGTTCGTCTTTTTTATGATCGTGAGCAACCAAAGCGATGTTTTTTTGTGCTTTGAGTATTTTTTGTGCCATAACTCAATTTTTATGTAAAATTAAATAAAAAAGGCAGAACAATAATTGCTCTGCCTTATCAATTTTAAATTTTGTATTAGTGAGTGCTAAGATAAGCAGCTGTACTATTTCTGTCTGCGCTCATCGCATCTTTACCTTCTTGCCAGTTTGCAGGACAAACTTCTCCGAATTTTTGTACGTGCGTGTAAGCATCAATTAATCTTAAATATTCTGCAACGTTTCTACCAAGAGGCATATCATTTACGCTTTCGTGGAAGATTTTACCTTCTTCATCAATTAAATAAGTTGCTCTATAAGTTACATTAGAACCTGTAAAAGTTTCATTACCTTCTTCATCATATTCAAAATCCTGATCTACAATTCCTAAAATGTTAGCCAATTGTCTGTGAGTGTCAGCTAAAAGAGGATAAGTAACGCCTTCAATCCCTCCTTGGCTTTTAGGTGTACATAGCCAAGCAAAGTGTACTTCGTTTGTGTCACAAGAAGCACCAATTACCATTGTATTTCTATTTTTGAATTCTTCTAAAGCTGCTTGGAAAGCGTGTAATTCTGTCGGGCAAACAAAAGTAAAATCTTTTGGATACCAAAATAATAGAACTTTAGTTTGTTTGCTTACTGCCTCATCTAAGATGTTTAATCTTAAATTTTCACCTGATTTTGTAATAGCGTCAACCGTTACATTTGGGAATTTTTTTCCTACTAATGACATAATTTTTCTTTTAATTTTAACCAATGCAAAATTACAAAAAATTTAAAGTTGAAATCATAAGATTTGATTTATAATATCTATCAGACAGAAAAAAACCCTTACTGTTTGTAAAGGTTCTTTTTTAATATACTTTAAATTATGCAGAAAATTATTGAAATTTCTCTAAAAGTTCTTTAATTCTTTTCATTGCTTCTTTCAGTTCTTCTTCTGAAGCTGCATAAGAAAATCTGATACAGTTTTTATCTCCGAAACTCACGCCACCAACTGTTGCAACGTGCGCTCTTTCTAATAAAAACATTGCAAAATCATCAGAATCTTTAATTTCTACTCCATCAATTGTTTTGCCTAAATAAAAAGAAATATCTGGGAAGAAGTAGAACGCCGCTTTCGGTAGATTCACTTTAAATCCTGGTACTTCTTTCAATAAATCATATACTAGATTTCTACGTTTTTCGAAGCTTTCTACCATATAATGATATTCTTTTGGATCGGTCTCTAAACCTACAATAGAAGCTCTTTGTGCTACAGTATTGGCACCGCTGGTAATTTGACCTTGTAATTTGTCACAAGCTGCTGCCAACCAATCCGGACAAGCAGAGTAACCAATTCTCCAACCCGTCATTGCAAAAGCTTTAGACATCCCATTAATAACCGCTGTTTGATTGAAAACTTGAGGAAATTCTGCTATAGAAACGTGCTCTCCATCATAATTGATGAATTCATAAATCTCATCAGAAATAATTACTATATCTGGATATTTTGCCATTACATTGGCAATTTTCTCTAATTCTTCTCTGGTGTAGTAACTTCCTGAAGGATTACAAGGAGAACTGTACAATACAGCTTTCGTTTTCGGAGTAATGGCTGCTTCTAACTGCTCGGCTGTCATTTTAAATTCAGTATCAATATTGGTTTCAATAAAAACAGAAGTACCGCCGTTTACTTTAACCATTTCATCATAAGAAACCCAATAAGGTGCAGGCAAGATAACTTCGTCTCCATCATTTACCAATGCAGCTAAAACATTAAAAATGTTTTGTTTAGCACCATTTGCAACACAAATTTGTGAAGGTTTATACTCTAAATTGTTGTCTCTTTTCAGTTTATCAACAATCGCTTTTCTCAATTCTAAAAAACCAGGAACTGGCGAATAATGGCTGTAATTTTCATTAATTGCATCAAAAGCTGCCTGTTTAATATTTTGAGGCACATCAAAATCTGGTTCTCCTAAAGTAAGCGAAATTACATCGATACCTGCTGCTTTCATATCTCTCGCTTTGTTGCTCATTACAAAGGTCTGAGAGTAACTTAATCTGTTTAATCTGTCCGAAACTTTTCCCATAATCTTATAAAAATATGAGCAAATATAGGCATTTTCGCTAAAAATTTAGAATAAAATAGATTAAAAATACTTAATTTTGTATAAAATTTTAAAAATGTCTATTGATTTAATAATTAAATATTTTCCTGAAATTTCCGAAACCCAAAAATCACAGTTTGAAAAGCTTGAAACGGTCTATAAAGATTGGAATGAAAAAATAAATGTAATTTCTAGAAAAGATATTGATGAGTTTTACGAAAGACACGTTCTCCACTCATTAGGAATTGCTAAAATCATGGAATTTGCAGACGGAACAAAAGTTCTAGACATTGGTACTGGTGGTGGTTTTCCGGGGATTCCTTTGGCTATTTTGTTCCCGAATGTAGAATTTACTTTGGTGGATTCTATCGGTAAAAAAATTACAGTAGTAAAAGCCGTTGCAGAAGAATTAGGACTTAAAAATGTGCAAGCTTACCACGAAAGAGCCGAAAAAATAAAAGATAAATTCCATTTTGTAGTGAGTAGAGCGGTAACACAAATGCCCGTTTTCTTGCGTTGGCTGAAAGGCAAATTCGAAAAAGAACAGTTTAACCCAAAACATAATGGCGTTTTATATCTTAAAGGTGGAGATTTAGGCAAAGAATTAGCTGGAATTAAATGTGAAGTTCACAACCTTAAAGATCATTTCAGCGAAGAATTTTTTGACACCAAAAAAGTTGTATATTTATCAAAAGGTAATTTTAATTCTTAATTTTTTTAAACCAATGAATATGAAAAAGTTAATTAACAGCGTGTTTTTAGCAACAGCAATGGGATTGCTCTTCACGTCTTGTGATCGAAATGATGACAATGAAATTAAAAGTGTTGATTTGGTTAAAATTGATAGTGTAAAAATTGCGCAAGACACAATGGATATTTACACCGTACAAACCATTAAAACATATTCTACTTATAATGATGGTTGCCACGGTTTTTATGGTTATGACTATGCGAGGAATGGCTTAACGAGAAATGTGGCGGCTTATCAGTATAGTATTAAA
>JAYRDY010000125.1:0-6784 GCA_041909215.1 Cloacibacterium sp.
CTTGATATTCAGAATTTTTGTAATTAGAAATCAATTTCTTAAGTTCTAGAATTTTGGCTTCTGTATCGCCTTTAAAACCAATTGCCATTGCTTTTTGGAACTGAGTATAATCATTAGCGCCTTCTGTTTTGTTGTATATTGCAATCGCTTCATTCAGTTCGTTACCAGCGTAATAAGTATCTGCTAAACGCAATTCTGCATCAGATTTAAACTCTGGTTTCGGGTTTTTAAGATATTCTTTGAAATATTCTTTAGCTTTTGTGAAATTTTTAGATTTGAAATAAGAATAACCCAAATCATAACTCAATTGTTGCTTTTCTGGAAATTCTTCTACATTTCTGTCGAGTTTTTCAAAACCATAAATTGCAGTGGCGTAATCTCCTTTTTGATAATAGGTTTGCGCCAACCAATATTGCGTTCTTAAGTTGAAGGTTTTGTTTAGATTGTATTTTAAACTTTTCTTGAAATTCTTTTCAGCTTCGTCTAATTCACCTTTGTTAAAGAGCTCTGTTCCGTAGAGAAACAAGACTTCTTGGTAGATTTTCTCGGTTTGAGCATCAACTCCAGTCAATTCTTCGATGGCTTTTATCGTACCTTTGTAATCTCCAGAATACAAATAAGATTTCACCAAAAGTTGTTCTAATTCTTTAGAATAACCATATTTTTCGAGGTAAGATTTGATAGCAATTTGTGGACTTTCAAACGGATTACCAATATCATAACTCAGTTTCGCGTATTGTTCGTGAGCTAATTTTGAGACGTTTTTATCATATGTCATTTCCTTTGCAGAACGAAATGCAGCCAAAGCTTCTTGCTTTTTTCCAACTTCCAAATAAGCGTTACCTAATTGATAATAAGCATTTTGCGCCAAAGCAGACTTAGAATTCAGCAATTGATTGTAGTAAGAAATCGCTTCATCAAATTTCTGAAGATTTGCCGCAACAAAACCCATTTCGTACAAATCACTTTCCGAAGGATTTTGTTGGGTTTGCAAATAAGCTTTTAGATGAGGATATGCTTCTGCGTATTGCTTTTGCATAAAATAACTTTCACCGATAATCTTGTGAACTTCTGCTTTATAATCTGTGGAAATATCTTCGTTTAATAAATCATTTCCTTCTGAAATAGCCTTATCATATTGTTTTTCATTGAAATACAATTGTACATAATATGGTTTTACCAATTTGGCATATTTCTCTTGATTTTTAATTTCATCAAAATATTGAAATGCTTTATCGTTTTGTTTATCAGCATAATAAAGATGTCCTAACATATATGCAATATCGCCTTTATCTTCGGCAATTTTGTACACTTCTTCTAATGCCTCAATTGCACCATTAGAATCACCAGTCATAAATTTGGCATAACCCAATTTCAAAATATATTGCGTATTTTCTTGCTTGTCTAATTGATATTGATTGACTTTTTGTAACGTTTCTAAAGCTTTAGGAAAATCTTTTTTCGCTAAATAATAATCAGCCAAAGGTAAATTTGCTTGCGCAAAAAGTGCAGATTTAGGATATTCTTTCATAAAGTTATCCAAACCTTTTTCCGCATAATTTTGTCCTAAAATTACACCAATAACGTTGCTAAAAAACAGTGCAGTTTCTTTTTTAGAATTTTCAAGATTTTGATTGTAAAAATATTGCCTAGAAAACTCGTATTGTGAGGCTGCATAGATTTTATTTTGATAAAGATTCTCGGCTAAATTATAGCGATAAAGTTCTTTGTCTGCGAAAAATTGGGATTGTTGCGCTTCGGAAAATCCGTAAAATGACATTACCGAAAGTAATAAGATTTTATTTCTTTGATTCATTATTTTTGATGAATTAGAATTGTAATATTTAGAACGAAAATACAGAAAACTTATTGCAGAAACAAGTTTATTGATGGTTTATTCAAAATAAAATAGATCAGTTTTGATATTTTTATTTACATTTGTTTTTTTCAATTTTAAAACTATAGAATGAATCAATTATTCAGAAGAAAACAATTTACAGATAAGGAACATAAATCTGAACTTATAAGAGCTTTAGGAACTTGGGATATTGTATTTTTTGGTTTGGCTGCGATTATTGGCGCGGGGAGTTTCAGTAGTTTAGGCGAAGCAATCTTCCGAGGCGGCCCAGGTGTCATTTCCTTGTATATTATTTGTGCTATTGCTTGTGGTTTCACCGCCATGTCTTATGCAGAATTTGCCAGTAGAATTCCTACAGCAGGGAGTGCTTACACTTATGCTTACGCAAGTTTCGGAGAGTTAATTGCTTGGATTATTGGTTGGGCTCTCATTATGGAATATTCTTTTGGAAATATTTATGTGGCCTTCTCTTGGAGCGATTACTTTACCTCTTTTGTAGAAAGACTCGGTTTTGATATTCCTGATTTTCTTACGACAAGCTATACCGAAGCTAAAAAGGCTTTTTTATCAGGTTCAGAAAATAAAGAACTGGTAAATGCCTGGAAAACAGCTCCAATTATTGCTGGCATTAAATTTATTATTGATATTCCTGCACTTATTATCAATGCTTTAATTACTTGGCTGGTTTATGTTGGGATTAAAGAAAGCAGAAACTTCAATAACCTACTCGTTATTCTTAAACTTACCGTAATATTTTTAATTATTGGTGTTGGTGTTTTCTATGTTAGTTCTGATAATTGGGTTCCTACCAATAATGAAGGCGTAAAATCTTTTATGCCGAATGGTTTTACTGGTGTTATGAGTGCTGTTGCAGGAGTTTTCTTTGCCTATATTGGTTTTGATGCACTGAGTGTACTCTCTGAAGAAACCAAAAATCCTGAAAAAACATTACCAAAAGGAATGATTATTTCTTTGGTTTTAAGCACTGCAATCTATATTGTTTTAACACTAATCTTAACCGGAATTGTAGATTATAGAAAATTTGAAGGCATTGGCGATCCGCTTTCATTTATTTTTGCTCCACAAAACGCTAATATTCCTTGGATGGAATTTGTGGTTTCTGTAACGGCAATTGTAGCAATTACTACCGTTCTATTGGTTTTCCAAATGGGACAACCTAGAATTTGGATGAGCATGAGTAGAGACGGACTAATGCCAAAGAAGTTTGCAGAAGTTCACCCAAAATACAAAACTCCAAGTTTTGCAACTATTATCACAGGTGTTGCGGTTGGTTTACCCATTTTATTTACGGATAAAACATTTATTTTAGATTTTACCAGTATCGGCACCATTTTCGCATTTGTATTGGTAAACGGAGGTATTTTATTAATGCCTCAAAAAGAAAAATTAAAAGGCAGATTTCACTTGCCTTACATCAACGCAAAATATATATTCCCTGTAATATTTATTGGTGGCCTAGTTGGATTTTATAACTGGCAACCAGAATTTTTTCATAACCTGTGGAATATTTCAGATAAAAGCGAAGGAGAATTCAGACTATCAATCATTATTTTTATTTTGATTAATTTAGTTTTGGTTGTGATGTCTTATGTTAAAAACTTATCGTTAATTCCTCTTTTAGGTTTAAGTTCTTGTTTATATTTATTAACTGGGATGACGCACAATAACTGGTTCTGGTTCGGCTTATGGTTTATAATTGGCTTAGGTATTTATTTCTTCTATGGTAAAAAAAATAGCAAACTGAATACTAAAAATGCTTAAAAATTTCTTTGAATGAGCCACGAAGTGGCGAAAAGAAACAGAATAGGATTTCAATCCTATAAAATATGGCACAATCATTAGCAAAAAATTACATTCATATTGTATTTAGTACAAAGAATAGAAAAACATTGATTAATCCATCAATTGAAAATAAACTACATGCATATATTGGCGGTATTTGTAGAGAATTAGAATGCAATCCTGTAGCAATTGGTGGACATAATGATCACATCCATATCTTATGTCTTTTATCCAGAAAAATATCACTTGTAAATTTGGTTGAACATGTAAAGGCACGTTCTTCTAAATGGATAAAAACACAAGGTGAAGAATTTAATAATTTTTATTGGCAAGATGGTTATGGAGCATTTTCTGTAAGCGAAACCCATACAGAAAAACTCATTGATTATATTAAATTTCAGAAAAAGCATCATCAAGAAAAAAATTTTGAAAATGAGATGCTTGAAATTTTAAGAAAAAACAAAGTAGAATTTGATGAGAAATATCTTTTTGATTAAGGTAGGATTGAAATCCTACTTTACTTCTCATCGCCACTTCGTGGCTCTCTAAAAATTCAAACAAAAACTCCCGAGAGAATTTCTCGGGAGTTTTGTTTTTTATCCATGCAAATGTTGACTTGGCGGCGGTGGAATTTTACCTCGATCCGCTTCTTCTAGTTTATTAGCCGATGTCATTGCTGTAATAAGATCATTAAGCATAGAATTGGCTGCATTAGGTGAATTTGGCAGTAACACTAAATTACTTCTATTGTTAGCACCTATAGAATGAAGCGTATCATAATGTTGTGTAACCACTATTAATGCAGATGCTTCTTGTGCATTAATCCCTGCTTCATTGAGCATTTTTACAGATTCTTCCAAACCTTTTGCTATCTCTCTTCTTTGATCTGCAATACCTTGACCTTGTAATTTTTTAGATTCTGCTTCTGCTTTTGCTACAGCTACAATTCTTATTTTTTGTGCTTCAGACTCATATTCTGCGGCGGTTTTTTCCCTTTCTGCAGCATTAATACGGTTCATGGCGTGTTTCACTTGATCATCCGGATCAATATCTGTAACCAAGGCTTTGATAATATCATAACCATAAGATTGCATAGCTTCTTGCAATTCTCCTTTTACAGCGATTGCAATATCATCTTTTCTCACGAAAACGTCATCTAATTTCAGTTTTGGCACTTCTGCTCTTACCACATCAAAAACATAAGAAGTAATCTGATTTTCTGGGTTTTCTAATTTATAAAAAGCATCAGCAACTTGTTCTTTAATCACTTGATACTGAACTGATACTTTCATTTTCAAGAAAACATTGTCTAAAGTTTTAGTATCAATCATTACATCTAATTGTTGAATTCTGAGATTAACTCTTTTAGCAATTTGATCTAAAAAAGGAATCTTAAGATGCAAACCAGCATGCCGAACTGACTGAAACTTCCCTAAACGTTCTACAATTGCTGCTGTTGCTTGCTTCACAGTAAAGAAAGAAGCAAATAATACGATAAGTCCTAAAAAGACTAAAACGCCAAAATATTCCATAGTTTAATGATTTTAATAATTAGTTGATGATTTTCTATAAAGTTACAAAGAATTTTTAAATATTTAAAATTACTAAGTCATCAACTACATCGTCATCCCAATATCAATTCCTTTTATTTTTCGGTATAAATCGGTAGCAAAATTATCCGTCATTCCGCTTACAAAATCCAAAACACCCAGAACTTTTTGGTAGGTTGTTCCGTTTTCATATCGAAACTGATTGGGCAACAATTGTAATGCTTTTTCTTCAAAACCTTTTCTCTCTGATTTTTCTTTGATAATTGGCGGAATAAAATGATTTAAAAGCTCATACATCACATTATAACCAGCGTTTTCTATTTCTACCACAGAACGGTGTCCATAGATTTTTTCAATAGAAAAACGTTCTACTTCTTGCAAAGCTTTGCTTTCTGATTTGAAAACATCTATAATCCCTTGGTTAAGATTTCCTTCTAAAATTTCTTTGAAATTCTTTTTATAAATCTCTAACGTTTTAGTAATCAAAGCATTAATTACTTTTGCTCTTAAATAAGAAATTTTTTCGTTAGGATTAGAAATAATGCACAGCTTATCTTTAACTCTTTGTAAATCATCAGCTTTAGCATCTTTTATCACTTCAGAAAAAAGATTTTCGCAGTCAGACGTAGAGATAACTCCTAATCTGTGCGCATCTTCCATATCAATAATATTATAACAAATATCGTCTGCAGCTTCTACCAACCATACAAAAGGATGACGCTTAAAAATGGTAGGCTCATCGCATTCCACAATCATATTAGTGGCTTTTGCAATGTTTAAAAATGTAGATTTTTCGTTTTGAAAAAAACCAAACTTCTTACGATTTACATATCCTTTTTTCTTAGCAATGGCTTCACAAGGATATTTCGCAATACTTGCTAAAGTGGTAAAGGTTAGCTGAGTGCCACCTTCGTCTTTCCCTGTTTGTTGATGCGTAAGAACACGAATTGCATTGGCATTACCTTCAAAATTCACCAAATCCGCCCATTCTTTTTCTGTAAATTTTGATTTTAATTCCGTTTCATTTTTTTCAAAAAAACTGGCAATTGCATCTTCACCAGAATGCCCAAAAGCAGGATTTCCCACATCATGACAAAGACACGCCGAAGCAATTACATTTTGTAAATTATAGAGGTAAAAATTTTTAGAATTTTCAGACAAATCTTTTTCTAAATTTTGAACGATAAATTCACCAGCCAAACTGCCCAAACTTCTGCCAACAGAAGAAACTTCTAAAGAATGTGTGAGACGATTATGCACAAAAACACTTCCTGGCAAAGGAAAAACCTGCGTTTTGTTTTGTAATCTTCGGAAAGCCGAAGAAAATATAATCCTATCGAAATCGCGTTGAAAATCTGTTCTGGAAACTACGGTTTGAGTGTGATTCCCTGTTCTTTGGTTGGTAAAAATGTGGTTGAGATTCATAAGTATTTCAAAAATATGTATTAATTTTAATATTTAAAAATAATTTCCAAAATGAATACCTTCAAAAGTGATTTTTCTGGCAAAGAATTCTCAGAAAATGATAAGATTTTAGGCAAAAATATAAGGCCATCTTTGTTTCATTTCATCA
>JAYRDY010000126.1:0-6738 GCA_041909215.1 Cloacibacterium sp.
GCTAAAATGGGTTTCAAAGCTTCTGGTAAAGCTGCTAAAGCTGTAATTATGGAGCCTATTATGAAACTTGAGGTAGTAACACCTGAAGAATATATGGGAGATATCGTAGGAGACCTTAACAGAAGAAGAGGTACTGTAAACGGTATGGATGATAGAAACAACGCTAAAGTTATTAAAGCTTTCGTTCCACTATCTGAAATGTTTGGTTATGTAACTTCGCTTAGAACTTTATCTTCTGGTAGAGCTACTTCTTCTATGGAGTTCGAGAGATACGAACCAGCACCTACCAATATTGCAGAAGAAGTAATTGCTAAAGCAAGAGGTTAATCTTTAAAAATTAAGAAAATGTCACAAAGAATCAGAATAAAACTTAAGTCTTACGATTACAATTTAGTAGATAAATCTGCTGAAAAAATCGTTAAAACTGTAAAAGCTACTGGTGCTGTGGTAAACGGGCCAATCCCATTGCCAACAAACAAAAGAATTTTTACAGTTCTTAGATCACCACACGTTAACAAGAAAGCAAGAGAACAGTTCCAACTTTCTGCTCACAAGAGATTAATGGATATCTATTCTTCTTCTTCTAAAACGGTAGATGCTCTAATGAAATTAGAGTTACCTTCAGGGGTAGATGTAGAAATCAAAGTGTGATAATTAATCACTTTGCTATGATAAAACCTCCCAAACTGAAAAGTTTGGGAGGTTTGTTTTATAAAAATGCTTAATTTTAAACAAAAATAATCATGATGAAAAAACTTTTTCTATTTCTTTTGTTTTCAATTTTGGGAAATGCACAAACCCATCGTTTTATTTATGAGTTTAAATTTAAAGAAGATTCTACCACTCAAAATTTCAGAAAAGAAAATATGGTTCTAGATGTAAACCCAACTGATGTTAAGTTTTACTCTTATGGTTACGTGGAAAATGACTCAATTAATAAAGTGAGAAATTTTAAAAATGTAATGTGGGATGATGCTTTGCCGGCAATTACAAGAAAAAATCAATCCAATACCAATACATCTTTTTTATTGATGAACGATTTTTTTACCTACCAAACAGAAGATAATATAAATTGGGTGTTAACGAGTGAAACCAAAAAATCTGCTCAATACATTTTGCAAAAAGCCACTACACATTTTGGAGGAAGAGATTGGGTAGCTTGGTTCAATAAAGATATAGAAATACAAGAAGGGCCTTATAAATTCAGAGGTTTACCAGGTTTGATATTTGAGATTGCAGATACCAAAGATAATTTTAGTTTTGTATTAATTAAAAGCCATCATCTACATAAAACGTATGATACAACAGAATTTTTAGAAAGTTTTGCTGGGATGAAACCCATTGCAATTACCGAAAAAATTCTTCAGAAAAAACAAATTGAAATGTTTAACGATCCTTTGAGAGATTTTAAAGAACATTATAAAAATAGCAACGGAAGTGGTAAATTTTTAGTAATGGGAGTTGAAGTAAAAAGTGCAGACCAATTTAGAGAACTTACCCAAATGACTCAGGAAAGATTGCGCAAGACGAATAATCCTTTAGAATTAGATAAGGCACCCATTTATCCTAAAAAATAAGCAGCGTAAGACCTTTTTCTTTTCTTTTTATGGATGAAATGATATTATATTTTACTGCAATTTCAATACTAAGTTTTTTGCTTTTCGGTTTAGATAAACAAAAAGCAAGGCAAAATAAACGCAGGATTTCGGAGTTTACGCTTTTATTAGTTTCATTTTTAGGCGGAAGTCTAGGCTCGTTTTTAGCCATGTTCATTTTCCGACATAAAACTTCTAAAACCTCCTTTAAAATAAAATTTGGACTAATATTATTAGCCCAAATTTTAATTATTTCTCTGATGAAATTTTATTGATGAATAAGCTCATACGTTTGTCTGGCTATTTCTAGCTCTTCGTTTGTTGGGATGATAAGTATTTTAACTTTACTTTCAGGAGCTTGTATTTCTACAATATTTTTAGGATGGTTTAATGAGATGTTTGCTTCTTCATCAAGTTTAATACCAAGCGCTTCCAAATTTTTACAAGCCAAACTTCTTACAAGAGCATCATTTTCTCCTAAACCAGCTGTAAAAACAATAGCATCAATTCCATTGAGTGCTGCAAAATAAGCACCAATGAATTTTTTAATTCTGTAGGTATATAAGTCTAGTGTCAGTTTAGCATCGGTGTCGCCTTGTTCATATTTTTCGCCAATATCTCTCGCATCACTGCTTCCACCAATTCCCAGCATTCCACTTTCTTTGTTGAGGATGCTTTTTACTTGTTCTAAAGGGATGTTTAATTGCTCTACCATATGGAAGATAACCGAAGGGTCTATATCGCCACTTCTGGTTCCCATCGCCAATCCGCAAAGAGGCCCGAAACCAAGAGTAGTATCTATGCTTTTCCCGTCTTTATCTATCGCCGCCATGCTGGCGCCATTTCCTAAGTGGATGGTAATGGCTTTAAGTTCATCATTTTTCAAGAATTTTTTGGCTTCACTGTAAACATATTTATGGCTTGTTCCGTGGAAACCATAAACTCTAATTCTGTTTTCTTTATAAAATTTGTTAGGAATTGCATATCTAAAAGCGTGTTCTGGTAGAGTACTGAAGAATGCAGTATCGAAAACCGCCACCTGTATTGCATTGGGGAAAAACTTTTCCGAAGCTTCAACACCAACTAAATTGGCCGGGTTGTGAAGCGGAGCTAAAGGGATAAGCGCTCTAATTTTTTCTTTTACTTCAGGAGTAATAATTTGCGTTTTAGAGAATTTTTCGCCACCGTGTACAATTCTGTGTCCAATAGCCTTAATGTTATCAGGACTTTCAATAACGCCAAATTCAGGATGGGTAAGCAATTGGGCAATGGCTTCAAAAGCGGTAGAGTGTTCTGGTAATTCTTTATTCAAAACAAAATCTTCAAAGCCATCTTCTGTAGCGTAATGATGTTTAATTCTACTGCCTTCAATCCCGATGCGTTCTGCCAAACCTTTTGCCAATAACTTTTTAGCAGTAACATCTATAATTTGGTATTTCAGAGAAGAACTTCCGGCATTAATTACTAATATATTCATGTAAAGTTTTTTTATTTTTATTGTATTTTTTAATTTTTTAGGGCAGCTAGAACTTCGTTCGTAAACTTCGATAAAAGCCTTCGTTTCATCTCGTTTATGTTTTTTGTTGCCGCTTTTTTGTAAATCTCCGAAGCAAATTTTTACATCAATTTACAAAAAGAGCTTTACTCAAGTCGGGCTGCAAAATCACAAGTTGTTTAATTGTTCGTAGATTGTATCGCTGTAATAATTACGGTGTTGTAAATATCTTCAATAGTAGCGCCACGACTTAAATCGTTAATAGGTTTATTAAGACCTTGCAACATTGGGCCAACGGCTAATGCTCCAGTTTCTCTTTGTACGGCTTTGTAGGTGTTGTTACCCGTGTTCAAATCTGGGAAGATAAGTACATTGGCTTGTCCTGCAACGGGTGAGTCTGGTAGTTTGCTTTTCCCTACTACAGGATCTACAGCAGCATCATATTGTATTGGGCCTTCAACTAAAATATCTGGGCGGAGAGATTTTACAATCTCAGTGGCTGTTCTCACTTTTTCTACTTCTTCTCCACTTCCAGAAGTTCCAGAAGAATAAGAAAGCATTGCTACTTTAGGAGTTTCAATACCAAAAGTTTTTGCAGAGTCTGCAGAAGAAATAGCGATTTCTGCTAATTGTTCTGGTGTTGGGTTGGGTACAATTGCACAGTCTCCATACACTAAAACCCTATCATCTAACAACATGAAAAATACCGAGGAAACCGTTTTGAAGCCTGGTTTAGTTTTTACAAATTGCAGAGCAGGTTTTATGGTGTGTGCAGTGGTATGTGCAGCGCCAGAAACCATGCCGTCTGCGTGGCCTTTGTGTACCATCATTGTACCGAAGTAAGATGCGTCTAGCATTAAGTCTTGTGCAGAAGTAAGTTCTAGACCTTTGGCTTTTCTTAGTTCATACAAAGTATTGGCATAATCTTCATAAACATCGCTGTTGTGTGGATCTACAATGGCAATTCTGTTGTCATCCCAAGGTAAACCCAATTGTGCAACTCTAGATTTTATTTTTTCAACTTCTCCTAAAATAGTGATTTTAGCTACTTTGTCTTCTGCAATTTGAGAAGCGGCAGTAAGAATTCTATCATCATTGCCTTCTGGTAGAACAATGTGTTTTTGTATTTTTTTTGCAGTACTTAATAAATTGTACTGAAACATTCTTGGCGTAAGGCTTTCGGTTTTTACAGAATTTATTTTTTTGTTGAGTTCTTCTACATCAACCGAACTTTCGAATAAGTCTAAGCTTAGTTTTATTTTGTATTTGTTTTCAGGATATATTTTAGGTTTAATCCTTGAGATTACTTTTGCTGCATCATAAGTTCCTAAGTTGGTAGTTACAATAGGAATTGGGTTTTGGTTGTCTAGCATTAATTTAATGATGGATCTTTCTGGAGTAAAGCCACCAGTTAATACAATTCCTGAGATATTAGGATATTGAGGAGAAATATTGGCAAGAGATGTGCCAACAATTAAATCGCTTCTATCTCCAGGCATTATACAAAGGCTGTCTGGGGTAATTCTTGGTAAAAAGTTGCCTAACTGCATTGCACCAATTACGGTAGTTTTGGCAATGTTGTCTAATTTTTCTTTACCAAAAAGTACATGCCCTTTAATCTCATTAATGATTTCTCGAATAGATGGTTTGCCTAACTCTTCATTACTTGGAATAACAGCTACAAAAATACCTTCTTTAATTTCATGATTAATGATGGCTTGTACCTCTTGTTGGTCTTTTTCGCAACGGTTAACGATAACCCCAATGATATTTACATCTTTCTCTAAAAAAGAATTTACCTCTGCTATTACATTGTTTGCCAGCTCAGGAATGGTTTCAAAGTTATCTTTAATAACCAATAAAGCAGGTATCCCGAGGTTTTTAGCAATAGAGCCATTGAAATCAATCTCAAATACAGAACCTTCATCAGAAAAATCACTTCCTTCCACCAAAACAAAATCAAATTGATTTTCTAAATTTTTATACTTCTCAATAATAGCATCATATACCTCGTTAATTCTGCCTTGGTTTTGGTGTTCAGTAAACTCACTCCTCGAAAAAGAAAATGCGTCTTCGTACTTCATATTAACTTTGAAGTGGGTAAGAATAGTATCAATATGTGGATCTGTAACATTTTTGTGTTCCACAAGCGGTTTGAAAAAACCAACATTAGGTGTTATGCGCTTTAGCATTTGCATTAAACCTAAACTTACTATAGACTTTCCGCTTTGTGCAGAAGAGGTGATTACGTATACTGAATGATTCATTTTTAGAAAGGATTAAATTTATATTGCAAAAATACGGCTTTCAAAAAGGTTATGAAAGGGTTTTAACCAATGAAAAATATGCGATTTGACAGTATTTTGGAAATTTTGAAATGGTAGGTTTTGTTTTCAATAAAAAATCCTTCTTTTTGAGAAGGATTTGAGAGAAATTTTATTTAGAAGAATAATATCCATAATACAAGCAACTCGTCTGCAAATCTTTTGCGGTTTTTGTATCGCTGTAATTTTTCTTGAGTTCTGCAAAATAAGTTCTGTATTTTTCGTTTTTGGTTTTGTCCCAAAAAGCTTGTCGGTTTTTCTCTTTTTCGTCGTATTTTGGGTCGTTATAATCTACGGGTTCATCATTTTTCATTTCCCATTGGTAATATTTCCCTTGTTCTGCACTCGCCATTTGGAAAAGAATTCTCGCTTTTTGTTCTCTATCTTTAGATAAATTCAATGCTTTTTGGTAGTAATTAATTGCCAAATCAAAATTGTCTGCATCTACAAAACTTTTAGACGAATAATTTTTATAATAATAATGAAAAGGCGGATTATCTACATTCCAAAACTGAAATTTCGGGCCGTTAGAATTATCAACATCCATCACGAAAACTTCTCGGTAATATCCCAAAACTGAAGTGTTGTACAACAAATTTCCGATAAGTTGATTGGCTTTAATCGCTTTTTCATCTTTTCCTGCGCCAATTTTTTGAAGTTGAAGTAAAACATCAGCCAATTCTATTTTATTCATTTTAGGCTTAATGAAAGAAAATACTGAAGTGTTTTCCGCTTTCATACTTTCTTCTGGTTTGCTACCAAAACTTTCCCAAACATTATGCCCGAAAATTAAACTCGAAATATTGTTGAAACCATTGTATTCACCAACTGCATAAGCAATAGGTTTTGTTACAGATTTTTTAGAAGCATCGTCCCAATCGTAACTCAATCTTGGGATTCCTTTGAAAGCATTTGCTTTTTCGTAGAAACTTTTTGCCAACGCAAAATCGGCGTTTCTCATGGCTTTATCGCCATAAATGACATTGAAAAACGCATCAGGATTTCCTACATCATCAAAATTTTTAGCGATGAATTTTTCAAAACTTGTTTTATTGGCTTTTTTGAAGAAAGCATCTACGCTTTTTACCAATTTTTCATTCGGATTGTATTGTAAATCAGAAAGTTTATTGTTCATTAAGAACGATTTTCCGTCTTCACCTTGCAAGAAATATCGATTCGCCAAAATATCAAAAATAAATTCTTTGGTAGTTGGGTAAACTTCCCAATCGTATTTTGCTCTCGTTTTTTCGTCATTAAAGAAACTGCTGTACTTCTGCATCATTTTTTCTTCAAATTCAGCGGTGATTTTCGGTTGAGAAACAAT
>JAYRDY010000127.1:0-6733 GCA_041909215.1 Cloacibacterium sp.
AGAAAAGAATTAAACAATCTGAGTGAAGCAGGCTTTATTATCAGAGAAGATACAGATAAAAAGGTAATGTATCATGCCAATACAGACCATCCTTTGTTTACTACTTTACAGCAATTAATCCAAAAATACGTCGGTGTAGATTTTATTATTAGTCAAATTCTCGAAAGAATGGGAGATGTTTCTCGTATTTTTTTAGTGGGAGATTATGCTAAAGGAATAGATTCGGGAGTAATCGAGGTGATTATAGAAGGTCCTGCCTTGAATCAAAGCTATATCGAAAATATAACACAAAGGATTAAAAAAGAAATAAAAAAAGAAGTCATCGTTTATAGTACTACAGAATATGTAGGAGATGGACTGTTGGTTTTTGAAAATAAATAAGAGATACTGTTTTTTTCAATGTTCTGAAAAACAGCTTTTGAAAATTACTCATACCGAGGTGAACTCATTTTAAATGGGACTCACAGGGCGAAGCCATAAAAAAGGAGTAAAGAAGGCCTGTTAAAAAATTCTAAATTCAAACAAGATTAACAACAAATAAAATACAAATGAACAAGATTGCCATCATCGGACTAGGCTATGTTGGGCTTCCTTTAGCAAGATTATTTGCAACCAAATTTCCAATAGTAGGTTTTGATATTAACCAAAAGCGAATAGAGGAATTAAATGAAGGTAGAGATGTAACCCTAGAAGTAGAAGATGCTCTATTAAAACAAGTATTAGTAGATTCTAATCCTTTCAAAGGTCACACAAGCGGTTTATTTTGTACGGCTCATCTGGAAGAAATTAGAGAAGCCAATTATTATATCGTAACGGTGCCTACTCCTGTAGATAAACACAATAAACCAGATTTAACCCCTTTGTACAAAGCCTCAGAAACAGTAGGAAAAGTCCTGAAAAAAGGCGATGTGGTAATTTATGAATCTACAGTATATCCTGGAGCTACAGAGGAAGAGTGTATCCCTGTTTTGGAAAAAGTATCAGGATTGAAATTTAATGTAGATTTTTTTGCAGGTTATTCTCCAGAGCGCATTAATCCAGGAGATAAAGAGCATACAGTAGAAAAAATCCTTAAAGTGACCTCTGGCTCTACTCCAGAAATTGGCGTAAAAGTAAATGAATTATATAAAACAGTAATTACAGCAGGCACGCATTTGGCACCAACTATTAAGGTAGCGGAAGCAGCAAAAGTAATTGAAAACTCACAACGAGATATTAATATTGCTTTTGTAAATGAGTTGGCTAAAATTTTTAATATTTTAGATATAGACACTCACGCTGTTTTGGAAGCTGCGGGGACAAAATGGAACTTTTTACCCTTTAGACCAGGTTTGGTTGGTGGACATTGTATTGGGGTTGACCCCTATTACTTAGCCCAAAAAGCACAAGAGCATGGTTACCATCCAGAAATTATTTTGGCAGGAAGAAGGCTGAATGATTCTATGGGAGAATATGTAGCTGCTCAAGTAGTAAAACTAATGATTAAAAAAGGGATTACCGTAAAAGGAGCTCAATTATTATTATTGGGAATTACTTTCAAAGAAAATTGCCCAGATGTAAGAAATACCAAAATAGTAGATGTGGTAAAAGCATTAGAAGATTACGGCATTCAAGTAACTATTTTCGATCCATGGGCAAATCCTGCAGAAGTAAAACATGAATACAATTTAGTTTGTCACGATGAACTGGTTTCAGGATCTAAATATGAGGCTATTGTCCTAGGAGTGGCACACAAAGAATTCTTAAACTTAGATTTAGAATTGCTAAAAAGAGAAAATGCAGTGGTGTATGATGTAAAGGGCATTTTAACTAATACAGATGGAAAATTATAATAAAAACAAATCAAATTTATATATATGTTAAACAATAAAACTGTTTTAATTACTGGTGGTACAGGTTCTTTAGGTAAAGCTTTAACTGCTCATATATTTAAGGAGTATCCAAGAATTAAAAAATTGATTATTCTATCGCGAGACGAACAAAAGCAATTTGTTATGGCGCAAGAATATCCTTCTGATAAATATCCTCAAATTCGTTTTTTTTTAGGAGATGTAAGAGATAAAGAACGAATGGTAAGAGCTTTTAGAGGGGTAGATTATGTAATTCATGCTGCAGCAATGAAACATGTTCATTTGGCTGAGTATAACCCAGATGAATGCATTAAAACAAATATAGGTGGTGCTCAAAATGTTATTCATGCTGCTTTAGAAACAGGTGTACAAAACGTAGTAGCACTATCAACAGATAAAGCTTGCGCACCAATAAATTTATATGGAGCAACAAAATTGACATCGGATAAATTATTTGTAGCCGCAAATAATATTAAAGGTTGGAATCCTATACGGTTTAGTGTTGTAAGATATGGAAACGTTATGGGATCTAATGGTTCTGTAATTCCTTTTTTTATTAAAAAAAGAAAAGAGGGAAAATTGCCAATAACTGATCCAACAATGACACGTTTTAATATTTCATTACAAGGAGGAGTAGATATGGTGATGCATGCCATGGAACATGCTTGGGGAGGTGAAATCTTTATTCCTAAAATACCTTCTTACAAAATTACAGATGTTGCGACTGCAATAGCTCCAGAATGTGAATTAGAAATTATAGGGATTCGTCCTGGTGAAAAAATTCATGAGGAAATGATTACATCTTCAGACTCTTTTTATACCTATGATCTAGGTAAATATTACACGATACTGCCCTCAGTACCAAATTTTGATGTTCAAGAATTTATAAAACATTTTAATGCAAAATTAGTACCAGCAGGATTTAACTATAATTCGGGAGATAATACAGAGTGGGAAACCGTAGCAACTTTGCGACAATTAATAAAAGAACACGTAGACTCTAATTTTAAAGCATGATGGAAAATAAAGTAATTCCTTACGGTCGTCAAAATATCACACAAGAGGATATTGATATAGTAGTAGAAGCATTAAAATCTGATTATTTAACTCAAGGTCCAAAAATTCTGGAATTTGAAAATGCTTTTGCAAAATATGTAGGAAGTAAATATGCGGTTGCTGTAGCTAATGGTACAGCTGCATTGCATTTATGTACATTAGCTTTAGATGTTAAAAAAGGACAAAAAGTAATAACAACCCCAATCACTTTTGCAGCTTCTGCAAATTGTGTACGTTATTGTGATGGGGAGGTAATTTTTGCTGATATAGATCCAGAAACATATTTGCTTGATTTTGATTCGGTTAAAAGTATATTAGAAGCTTCTCCAATGGGGACTTATCAAGGGATAATACCTGTTGATTTTGCAGGGAGGGCTGTTGATTTAGAAAAGTTTAGAAAGTTAGCAGATGAATATAACCTTTGGATTATTGAAGATTCATGCCATGCTCCAGGTGGTTGTTTTATTGATGAAAAAGGTAATGAACAAAATTGTGGGAATGGTAATTTTGCAGATTTAGCCATTTTTTCATTTCATCCTGTAAAGCACATCGCATCAGGAGAAGGGGGGATGATTACTACCAATAATGAGGTCTTATATCAGAAGTTATTGATGTTAAGAACTCATGGCATTGTTAAATCGAATGAGTTATATACAAATAGTATTGAGTTTGCAGGGGGAAAAGACACTTATCCCTTATGGTATATGGAAATGCAAGAATTGGGTTTCAATTATAGATTAACTGATTTTCAAGCTGCTTTAGGTTTAAGTCAGTTAAAAAGAGCTGATGAAGGTCTTCAAAGAAGACGGGAAATTGCTAAAACCTATTATGAAGCTTTTAAAAATAAATCATTTATAAAAGGACAATCAGGTGTAGTTGAAGGACATGCTTATCACTTGTATATAATAGAAGTAGAAAATAGATTAGAGTTGTATAATTATTTAAGAACAAAAAATATTTTTGCTCAAATACATTATATTCCATGTCATTTGATGCCTTATTATAGAGAATTTGGATGGAAAGAAGGGGATATGCCTAAAGCTGAAAAATATTATAAGCATTGCATTAGTTTGCCTATGTACCCAAACTTAACTAAACAAGAACAAGAGTTCGTAATTGAAAATATAATTAAATTTTACTCATAAAATGAATTACATAATAGAAGTAGCTAATACTCATGGAGGAAATAAAGACTATGTAATGAGTCTTATTGATGAATTTAGTCTTTTTGAGGGGCACGGGATGAAATTTCAACCATTACATCCAGATAAAATTGCTACATCTGATTTTACATGGTATCCAGTTTATCAGGAACTTATGTTTTCTCCTAAAGAATGGAATGAGATTATTAAAAAAGCTGCAATAACTAAAAAAGTTTGGTTAGATTTGTTTGATACTTATGGAACACAAATTTTAGAAGAAAACTTACAACTGATTTTTGGAATTAAACTTCAAGCTTCTGTACTTTACAATGAACACGTTATTCAAGAATTAACCAAAATTGATTGCTCAGATAAAAAGTTAATTGTAAATATTAGTGCAATAGAAAAAGATGAAATCCAAGAACGATTAGATTATCTTCAGAATAATATTAATCCTGAAGAAATTTTGATAGAGGTAGGTTTTCAGTCTTATCCTACTGAGTTGGTAGATAGTGGATTGGTTAAATTGGGTTATCTAAAAGAACATTTTTCTAATCCTATTGTTTTTGCAGACCATATTGATGGTAAACTTGATGATGCAATTATTTTGCCATTAATAGCTAGTCTTAATGGAGCTAGTTATATAGAAAAACATGTTATGCATAGTTCACTTGAGACTAAATATGATTATTTTTCTTCTATAACCATTGACATATATACTAAACTCGTTGAAAAAATTAAAAATTATAAAGAGTTAGAAGGAAAATCATTTATTAATAAAAAGGAACAAACATATCTTATAAATAGTATTCAGAAGCCTATTGCTGCTCGAAATATTTCGAAAGGGAAAGGGATTTGTATGATTTCTGATTTAGAATATAGAAGGAGTAATCAAACAGGACTGTCAGCTCTTGAAATTAAAAATTTAATTTCAAATGGATATATTTTAGCTAGAAATGTTAAAAAAGGCGAAACATTTAAGAGAGAATACTTCAAAAAAGCAGTTATAGCTGTTGTTATAGCAGGACGATTAAAATCTTCTCGTTTAAAAAGAAAAGCATTATTACCTATAGGGGAAATCACCTCGGTTGAAAAGTGTATTCAAAGTTGTCTAAAATTACCTGACACATCTTATACCATACTAGCAACTAGTATAGATGAAGAGGATTCCGAATTAGAACATTTTACATATTCGCCACAAGTGATATTTCACACTGGACATCCAGATGATGTTATCCAAAGATACTTAGATATTGTAAATAAATTAAATATTGATATTATTTATAGAGTAACCGCTGATATGCCATATGTTTCTGAAAAAGTCGCTGAAATTTTATTAAGAAAACACTTCTTGCAAGGTGCTGATTATACATCTGCAGTAGAAGCAGCGGTTGGTACGGCGCCCGAAGTAATAAATGTACAAGCACTACGTGAAGTCAAGCAACATTTTCCAAATGCAGATTATTCAGAATATATGACGTGGTATTTTCAAAATAATAAAGAGCATTTTAGAGTTCAATTGGTCGATTTGCCTAAAGATTTAATTAGAAATTATAGACTCACTCTGGATTATCAAGAAGATTTAGATCTTTTTAATAAGATACAATGTTATCTTGATGAAAATAAACTTCCAGAAAGTATTGAAAATATATTTGCCTATTTAGATGCAAACCCTGAGATTGCTGGATTAAATAGTCATATTACTCTGAAGTATAAAACAGATGCTGAATTGATAGCTACATTAAATAGAGTTACAAAAATTAGTAACAAATAACTAAAATATGATCCTTGATAAACTTTGTAATTTATCACTTTATGGAGTTCAATTTTCTTCTATAAAGAATCTAATCGACTTATGCGGTGTAGACGATATAGTTAAGATTGATAAAAATACTGAATTGCATGATTTCAAAATAATACCTATTCAGGGAGAACCTAATTTAGACTTTGAGAGAAACATTTTAGAGGCTCACATTAAAAATTTTGATATTCATATTACCATCGCTGGTTCTGATATAATTGCTTTTTCAAATATTGATGATGAGTGTTATTTGCATAAAGATTATGATGTGGATAACGATTATGCCTTATATAAGTCAAACCAAATTAAAACTATAATTATTCCAGAGGGTTATTTTTGCATAATACCTAATCATTTTGCTCATATGGCAATGTATGGTATTTCTAATTCAGTTAAAAAAATAGTAATCAAAATACCTGCCTCGTAAAATGAATTTTTATAAAGCACTAAACAATCAAATTTTTACATCAGGAAAATATTCTTTAATTCCTATCCGATTTGAAGACCGTCATGCTATAATGCAATGGCGTAATGAACAAATTTATCATTTACGTCAAAATAAACCGTTAACCATTGAAGATCAAGACTACTACTTTGAAAATGTAGTTTCTAAATTATTTGAACAAACGCAACCTAACCAAATATTATTTTCTTTTTTAGAAAATGAAATTTGTATTGGATACGGAGGTTTAGTGCATATTAATTGGATTGACCAAAATGCAGAGATTTCATTTATTATGAATACTGTTTTAGAGAAAAATAGGTTTCATGAGATTTGGACTGCTTATTTGAATTTAATTGAAAAAGTGGCATTTGAAGAATTAAAATTGCATAAAATTTATGTTTATGCATTTGATTTAAGACCTCATTTATATAAAGTTTTA
>JAYRDY010000128.1:0-6608 GCA_041909215.1 Cloacibacterium sp.
AAGGATTAGAATTTGATGTAGAAGACATCTACAAGCAGTATAAAGGAGAACCCTTCCAAAAACAATTGGGAATTGTTGAGTTTTACTCTAGTTACCTAGAGAGATTAAAAAAGATGATAGGTAAAGATTTCAAACAGTCTACTTGGGAAAAGTTTAATGAAATCCTACCTGCAATTAAAGACTATATCTTTTATAAATATCAAAAGAAAGACATTAGCCTAAACAAATTAGATTATAACTTTATAGAAGATTTCGACTATTATCTTAGAACTGAAAAGAGTAATTCTCAGATTACTATTAATAAGAAGATTCAAAGGATTAAAAAGGTAATTAAAACAGCTATAAAACAAAAATTACTAGACTACAATCCTTTTGAGGAGCATAAACCTAAACAAGCCAAGACTAAAATCATCTTCCTTACCAAAGATGAACTAGATGAACTAAAAGAAAAGGAATTTCAATCTGAAATCTTAAATAAAGTGAGAGATTGTTATATTTTCTGCTGTTATACAGGTTTAGGATATAGTGAGATGTTTAGCCTTAAAAAATCAGATTTAAAAAAAGATGAAGATGGTACACTCTGGATATACAAAGAAAGACAGAAAACCGAAAGAGCCTTTTCTATCCCTCTTATATTTTCAGAACCTTTAGAGATAATTGAGAAGTATAACAGTGAAAGCGAATACTTATTACCTAGAATTAGTAATCAATATTTTAATAGACTTTTAAAAGAAATTGCATTTACTCTTGGCATCACAAAAAAACTCACTCATCACACAGCAAGAAAAACCTTTGCAACAACAGTTTTACTTAATAACAATATCCCCATAGAAACTGTATCTAAACTTTTAGGTCATTCTAAAATCACTACTACCCTTTCTTACTATGCAGAAGTAATGCCTAGTAAATTAAAGTTAGATTTAGAAGGATTAAGGAATAAATTGGTTAATAAGTAACTACATACAACTGCCTTATTCTTATATTAAGGCAGTTGTATTTACCATTTTTCAATTGTTAAAACAGGAGGATATCCAACTCTTTCTATTAATACTTCCTCCATAATTTGTTTTATAGCTTGTAAATATTTATTCGTGGTTACTATTGAATCATGAATTGTAAAAATTGGAGCTTCTGGATATTTAAAAGCTATTTTTTTACAAATATCCTCTAAGATGATTTCGGCCTCTAAATTTTGCAAAACACAGGCTAAAGTATTATGATGCTTTCCCTTTTTTACAAAAGCAAAGTTTTTGTAAACGTTTGGGTAAATTTCCTCAAATAGTTTTATTTCTTCTACATGTTGTTTGAGCCTATTGGGGCTGAAAAAAGAAGTAAATGTAATATTTTTTGCTTCTTTTCTTTTATCAGCAATATCAGCAGACAATAATCCTTTTTCTACCAATTGTTCTGCAAACTCTTCATAAAAATTACCTTTTGTAACTTGGCTAATATAAACACCTACATCTTCTGGTGGTACTTTTTGAGAAACATAATGAAAAGCTATTGGAGATTTTTTATAATCTACACTATTATTATAAAGTTTTAATCTAGCCCCCATCTTATTCAAATTAAAGTAATTCCTATTGAACAATACAGTACTTAGATAAGGTTGTGAATTTTTAATATCAATACTTACTAATTTCTCACCATCATACCTTAAGTACTGTCTAAGTACTTTTTTTAACTGTGTTAAAGGGCTATGCAGTCTCCCTGAAGTTCTATCTTTATTTAAGAGATACTGTTTATTCTTTATAGTTAGAGCTGGCATCATTCTCCTAGAGTAAGCTCTATATGGGTCTTTTAAATTTTCATATTCCTTTTTTAAAGCTTTATCTTCTTTATTAGTCATATAAGACTCATAAACACGACTATTTTGTGACAACTCTTTAGATTTCATTTCTTCCAACTTCTTTTCAACCCCAGAAATATCAATTGTCAATTTATTAAACCATTTTTCAAAATTTTGAAGACTTTGTTCTGGAGTTTCTGGAAGAATAACAAAAATCTTTCCTGACTCTAGATTCGTAAATGTTTTAACTTTATCAATAGTCTTATTATCAGTAATTTTAACTTCTTTTAGTATAGACTTTTTATGAATTTCAGTGAATTTATATCCTTTAGATTTATGATTAGTAACTGAATAATGATTGTTACACACAATAATATTCCTTTCAATTAAATACTCTAAATACCTTTTATAGTTTGTTCCAAATTTATCTTTTAAAAGTGGGGCAAATAATTTAGTAAACGTAGATTCTTCATCTTTTTTAGCTACACTGACTTGGTTAATTAGGTGAATCATATACACAAATTTATCCCTCTTAAAAGGAAAATTCGGTTTATTTTTTTGAAGTAGAGTGTCAATATCTATTGATTCTGGAATAAATAAAGTATAAGTCTGAAGCTTTTTTCTTCGTGCCATAAACAAATTTTGGCACAAACAAACTTCAGAAATAACTTAAGAATACTTAACAGAAATCTTTACAAAACTATTAAGCTATTTTAAATTCTGTTAACTATGTCTTTAATTCTATCCCATTCAGAAGGGACTTTAGTGGAAGAGGATTTTGACACAGAAACATTTTTTATTAACAGCCCATTATTGTCTCTAAAGACATATCTAACAGATTCATTGAAGTCTTTTCCGCTTTTAGTTTCTATGTATTTGTTAGCCATCAAATAATCAATAAACTGAATAAGGGACTGTTTGGAATAATGTCCATTTTTACCTTTTATTAGCCATTTAATACCATTTGATAGCTTAGACTGTGAAAAGGCATTGATAAATTCCTTTTCAGAGCATTCCACAATCTTGGGTTCTTGAGTTAGCAGAGAATAAAACTTTTTCAAAGATAATTTTCCAACTTCTGTATTTATAGAAATCCACCTATAAGAATGTGGGCTATAATCACCTAAAGCTATTTGACAATCATCTTCTGTAAAATCAAAGGTAGGATAGTAGTTATAATTAATCTTAAGATGATTAAGAATACTTGCTAAGGAACTTAAAACATGTTCTTTAGGAAAACCCAAATATTTTCTCTTTGTAAGTGATGCAAGGATATTTTCTAAATTTTTAAAAGAAACAGCTATATCTGACCCAGAAAGTATTGACCTTTTGACTAAAGCATCAATGTCATTTTTTATACTTCTAGTTTCCCTTTCTAAATCAAGTATAATATCTTCTAAAGCACTATAAACGAACACGGTTATTTCAGACTTTTCAAAATCGTAATCATCAAATTCGACCACTCCATTATCATAATCAATCTTCTTTATTGAATCTCTTGAAATTTTACCACAAAAATCAAAGATGTACTCCTTTTTTAATTCTAAAAGAGATTCCTTATCATCTAGTATTTTGAAAAATTTAAAATCTAAAAAATTATCCATTTATAAACATATATAACAAATTTAACAAAATCTTTAAAACTTAAAACTATGCAACTAAGACAAAGTGAAAGAAGAAAAGCTAAAATTAAAATTGGCTTACAAGGATGTGCAGGTTCAGGCAAAACTTATAGTGCCTTATTACTTGCAAAAGGACTAACTAATAATGATTACTCAAAAGTAGCCATTATAGACACTGAAAATGGAAGTGCTGACTTATATGCACATTTAGGAAATTACAATGTACTTTCTCTAACACCACCATTTACACCAGAAAATTACATTAAGGCTATAGAAATATGTGAAAATGCTGGTATGGAAGTAATCATTATTGATTCAATTTCTCATGAATGGGATGAACTGTTAGACTTTCACAGTAAACTAGCAGGTAACTCTTTTACTAATTGGGCTAAAGTTACTCCTAGACAAAAAGCTTTTGTAGATAAAATCCTACAAGCCAAATCTCATATTATAGCTACTATGAGAACTAAACAGGATTATGTTCTCAACCAAAAAGATGGCAAGTATATTCCAGAGAAAGTTGGTTTAAAATCAGTTCAGAGAGATGGTTTAGATTACGAATTCACCTTAGTCTTTGATATAGACATTAAGCATTTTGCTGTATCAAGTAAAGACAGAACGGGAATGTTTATGGGTAAACCTGAATTTACTCTTAACGAAAACATAGGAAAACAAATCTTACAATGGTGTAACTCTGGAATTGCAGAAACTGCAAATATTGCAACTCCTGCAAAAAATGAAAGTATTAATAAACAAGAACAAATTACAGAACATGAAGTATTTAATCAGATACAATACTGTAATTCGGTCTCTGAGCTTTTAAAACTTTACAATCAATATCCACAATACCAAGAAGCTTTAAAGGTAGACTTTGAGAATAGAAAATCCTTCATCATGAAATTAACAAACCCTAAAAACCTATTTACTAATGGAACACACAAATAACTCAGAATTAGTGCTCAATCCTGTTCAAAATGGGAGAGGGTACATTTTAGGAAACATAATAGAAGATAATTCTTCTTTTAATTCAGATTTTAATAGAATTAATAGAGGTTTCATTGAAGCCCAAATTGTCCACCCTAGTAGAATGAATGAATTAATAGAGGTTGAGCCTAAAAGTGTTCAACCTCTTTTTGTTGATAGAACTACTACTCTTTTAGATGCTAAGAGTTATGACAAACCTTTCATTGAGGCTAACACCACAGAAGTGGATTTAAACCATCTTAAACATGATTGTATCATACCTGTTTTCAGTAAGGACAATGAAAAGACTATTGCACATCAAGAGTTTATAGAAATTGTCATAAATACTATTATGAAATTATTCCCACATCATAGTATTAGCACCCCTGAAATTAGAGTTTCTCACCAAATCAAAGGTAGAACTCCAGATGCAATTCATAAGAGTGTTAAAGATTTACTTGACCATGAAAAGACCATTTATTATGAGAGAATGGCTTTTATTGTTAGAATCCCTAGTATAGTAGATACTATTAATGGTAATGAACTCTCTCTTACTCTTGGAGGAGTAAGGTCATACAACTTAGAGAACCTTTATAATAAGAAAACCTTTGAAAAGTTTAAGTTCTTCATTGGCTTTCAGAACAAAGTCTGTTGTAATCTTTGTGTAACAAGTGATGGATTTGTTGAAGAGATGAGAGTAGGAAACTACTCAGAACTACAAGACAAAATTACCACTACTATACAAAACTATAATGCAGAGAAGCATTTATTGGAGATGAAATCTTTATCTAATGATTATCTTACAGAACATCAATTTGCACAACTTTTAGGAAGAGCTAGATTGTATCAACATTTACCTAAAAAGGAAAAACTTACTATTCCAAATCTTAATTTTAATGATGGACAGCTAAATACAGTAGCTAAAGACTACTATGAAGATGAAAGCTTCTCTAGAGACTCTAATGGTAACATTAACCTTTGGAATGTCTATAATCTCTTTACACAGGCTAATAAGTCATCATACATAGATACTTTCCTAGATAGGAATTTGAATGCCTATGAATTCTCAAAAGGTATTCAAAAAACTCTCAGTGATAATAGTAGTTATCATTGGTTTTTGAGTTAATTTGTCCACCTCACTTTTGTGGGGTGGTTTTATATTTTTACAATTGTAAGATTACCATCAATATTATCAAAATCATCATCAGATGTTACTAATATCCAATTATTTAATTGACATTGTTGGAAATAGTAAGAATCATTATAATCTATTTCAAAAGAGTTTAAAACCTTTTCAAAATCAATAGCATTAAAGTCATCAGGAAAATTAGACGTAATTTCTAAGTCAATAATGCCTTTAATTAAAGTTTTAACTTCCTCAAGGGTATCTTTGAAATTCTGAGTTTTTTTGTAATCTCTTTTATAATTTGCAGTAGGATTATACGTAGCTTTTTTCCATTGTTCAAAACCAAATCTTACATAGGTATTAGAAAACTCACTTAAAATTAGACTTGATACAATAATTTGAGAATTATAAGAAAATAGATTTTTAAAAAATTTACTTGCCTTATTTTGTTGGTCCTTATTTGTATTGATTAAAGGAGCATAAAGTGAAACCCAAACATTATTATCAAAAAAATAAGTCTTATTAGACTTAAATTCAAAATCCTTTACTGGAAATATTTTGTTTGGCATAATTAAAACGCAGTATTAGCAGAATCTTCAAAACCTTTTCTATCTGTAAAGTACTCTTGTGCTCTTTGAACAACTTTTTTAAATAAAATTCTATCTTCAGGAGCAACATTTTTTAACTTTAAATAGTCATTTAAGAAAATTCCATCATAATTTTCATATAATCTACCAATGGCTGAATTTAAAAATGCAGTAATCATTATATTGATTCCTTTAAAATCTAATTCAACTACATTTTTATTGTCAAAAGCAGTATGAATGTTTTCATACACAAGATTTCCATCATCAGTAGTAATGGCTAATTCAGAATCAATTATATCTTTAACAATTAAATGTTGAGTATTTTTAGTTTCCATAAATATAAATGTTCTATTTGCAAATATATACAAAATTAAAATATGTTTTCAAAATCTTCTTCATCTACTAAACTATAATAACTTTTATCATTAAGGTTAAATCTTAAATTTACCATTGTTCCATCAAAAGGATAATCTAATTGCTTTTTAGAAACATTATTATTTGAAAATTCATAGTAACCATCA
>JAYRDY010000129.1:0-6598 GCA_041909215.1 Cloacibacterium sp.
GTCTGATTCATGATCTCAAGGGGTATATTTGTAAAATTAGTTCTACTCGTTTAAATATATAATAATAAGAAGGATATTTAATATGATTTAGAAATTCAAGATTCCCCTCACAAAGGTTCGTTTGGTCTATTTTTAGGAGCTCTGTTTTTATAACTTATGGTAGATGAATGGTGGCTGTTGTTCAAAGCATTTGGATAAAAAACTATGTTAATTTCGGGTGATACAGTGGAAAGTATTAGCAAAAAAACATATATTTGTAACAATGAATCAACCCTTTAAGAGTAGCCCTTGGCGAAAATGAAAGTATTCGCTGCTTATGTTTATTAGAAATTGCTATATAATGAAAAATACAATAATCTAAGGTTTCGTTTCACTCAGCCTTATAAAAAACAACGAAGTCAAGATTATTACTTTTTACACAAATCTTTTTCTTATCCGAGCTTCAACTTTTAGTTACAGGAACTTATCGGTTTTGCTTTCAGAATAAAATGCTGGAGATTTAAGAATAAAATAAAAACGAGAAAACTAAATGTCTCAGCAGTTAAACTGCTATAATCGTATTTTTAAAAACCCGTTGGCGGAATTAAATTAGTGCATATTTAATTTGTCCAATGGGTTTGTTATTAATCTTGTTTATATATTGAAGGATTGTAAGTGCACTAATTTTCCCCGTAATTCTGGTAAACAATCCTTTTCAATTGTTATATACACCTTTGGTCAGATATTCTCTTATGTACTTTCAGGCGAAGTGCGGTTTGATTTGGACGGAAAAAGTTTTGTTCTTAAGCCCGGTGATAATATCTACTTTAATGCTAAATCTCAGTTTAATGCCATTAATTACTTCGATGGTGTAAGCGAAATTATTTGGGTGCAATCTCCTCCATCTTATTAATCCAAAAATAAAATTAAGTAGCACTTTATTTATTAAGTAAAAAGTATTATCTTTGCCAATGAAATAATTGAAGCAATGGCTAAGCATCCTGCGGTTTTTTTAGACAGAGACGGAACATTGATTGATGATGTAGGTTATATTAAACATTCATCTGAAGTAAGCTTTTATTCGTTTACTTTTGAAGCATTATCATTATTACTGGAGCATTTTTTATTGTTCATTATTACTAACCAATCAGGTATAGCCAAAGGAATTACCACAGAAAAGGAGGTTTCAGAGGTAAACAAACACATCATAAAAAAATTGAAAGAGCAGGATATAGTTATTTCTGATACTTTTTGTTGTCCGCATAATACAGAGGATAATTGTGAATGTAAGAAACCCAGAACGTATTTTATTGACAAGGCTAACCTATTGTACAATATTGATTTAAGTCGTTCTTTTATTATTGGCGACCATCCTTCAGACATTCAGTGTGGATTAAATGCCGGAATTACACCAATTTATTTGTTAACCGGTCATGGTAAAAAACATCAGAATGAAATAAACAAAGAGACTGTTATTTGTTCTAATCTTTTAGAAGCTTCAAAGCATATAATTTTAAAAAATAATCAGATATGAGTAATTTATTGACTGTTTTAAATGGGAAAAATATTATTGTTCCTGAAAACATTGCTAAGTTGTTAACTGAATGCAAGAGTTTTAAAGTGTTCAATACATCCGAAGAATTGGCAGATGCAGCCACCAACGGCAAAGAAAATGTACAATATGAAGTGCAATACGATGTACCAGGGAAAGGAAATTATACAGAGGCAATTGTACAGCGTGTTAAAAATGGAATTTCGGCTAATTATACCGAAGCATACATGCGCCGTAGAGACCCTGATACCATGGTTATTGCCGACAATAATCCAACAGATAAAAAGCGTTTTATTGATAAATACGGGTATGAATTTTCAGGTCTGCAAACCGAAACTTTCGATTGGCTGAAAAAACAAGACCTTGCGGTTTTCTTCTATTTTGCCGGAAGAGAAAATATTGGCTCTTTAGGTATTGCTATTGCTCCTGCCAATGCAGCATTCTTTGCATTGGGTTTGTCGATGTTGCAGGAAATGGTTGCGGTTGACGAATTAAAGATAGGTGCAAAACTGAAATCTGTAATATTTGTGGCTCCCATATTCAGGCATACCCATTTTAATGGGAAACAGGTGGTTGTCCATAACCGCACCGAATCAATTCACGAGCTATATTCCTATAATTTATATCCGGGGCCGAGTGCAAAAAAAGGTCTTTACGGTGTTATGCTGAACCATGCCGAAAAAGAAGACTGGATAATTGCGCATTGTTCGGCAGTTCAATCAATAAGCCCCTACGACAATTTAACCACATTCATGCACGAAGGTGCCAGTGGTGGAGGAAAAAGTGAAATGCACCAGCATATTCTGCGGGAATCTGACGGACGGGTACTATTAGGCCGTAATCTGGTAACCTCAGAAGATAGGTTTATTACAATTCCCCGTTTTTGTTCGTTCAACGCTGTGGCCGATGATATGGCTTTTTGTCATCCTTCGGTACAGAAAAAAGATGGAAAACTCCGTATTATAGATGCCGAAAACGCCTGGTTTGTTCGTGTCGATAGTGTTAAACAATATGGTGATGACCCAACTTTGGAAAAAACAACGATTAATCCATCTTCTCCGCTATTGTTTTTAAATATTGAAACTACTCCCGGGTCAACTGCTCTGATTTGGGATCATATACAGGATGAACCCGGAAAATCGTGCCCCAATCCAAGGGTTATTATACCCCGAAAAACGGTACCAAATGTTGTCAACAGACCTGTTTCGGTCGACATCAGGAGTTTCGGGATACGCACTCCTGTTTGCTCAAAAGAAAACCCTTCATACGGAATTATCGGGTTGTTTCATGTTTTACCCCCGGCATTGGCATGGTTGTGGCGTTTAGTTGCGCCACGGGGTCACAATAACCCAAGTATTGTGAGTTCGGGCGGTATGGAAAGCGAAGGTATTGGTTCTTATTGGCCTTTCGCTACCGGGAAACGAGTACCTCAAGCCAATATGATGCTCAAACAAATCATTGATACGCCCCGTACAACTTTCACCCTGGTTCCCAATCAAAACATTGTGATTCAAAATAGTTGTTGATTTGAAAATAAGTTGTAACTTTGAACTTGAATTTTATGACGACAGATTAGTGTCAATAGCAGCCAAAATTGCCAAAAGTAAAGCAGAAGAAGACGCTAACCTAATTTGTACCCCCCATAAAGGTCTTTGAAATAATAAAACACTGAATATTAGCAGTCTGACAAATTTAATTCAAAATTAGTCTGACTGCCAAAATAGGAAGTTTGGAAATACAGTGGTGGAAGCACTTAAATACAGTTAGTTAGGAGTTCCTAACCTAAACTGTACCCCCTAAGAAAAAATGAGGGAGTAAGGTGCTGAAAGAAAGCGGATTAGCCCGCAAAGGTGGCTTTCCCGTACGGCATTGAACCAACGATCCAGAATGAAAGAAACATTATACGTCAAATCAACTTTGCCCTGGAACCGATCAATTCATCCTTGAAACAGATCGCGACAGCGCTTGAGCTGGATCCCAATATTTCGACATCATACACACGAAACAGCTACATTTCCCATCTTGTGAGTGAGATGTTTGTCAATCCGATCATTGTAAGGAAAATGGTCGGACACAGTACGAAGAAAGATGTCACGGCTGGGTATGTAAACCTGACGGCAAAAAAGAGGCTGGAGATTAATTTGAAGCTGTTGAACCCGGAGAAGAGGTATGCGGTGATTAATTCAGGAAGGGTAATTTAGCATATAGCATATACTTGGGGCTTAGTATTTTTACCATTAGAGAGAATTTATCGATATATTTTGTTGTTTATATAAATTATTGTTAGTTTTGCATCTATAACCCTGGTACTGTTGGGCGATGTAAGCAAAAAAGTTGACGAAAAGATGGAACAGTTACTAAAAAAAACAGAATCATTAGACTCATTGCTAAACCAAGAGGTCGATAAAGTTCTAACTCTCGATTCGCTAATCGATAAAGAACATCAAAAGGTAATAAAACTTGATTCACTTATACAGAAATCATCCACTAAACTTGATTCTGTAGTTAATAAAGTTACAAAACCTTTAAGCAAATAATTATTAACCAACTAAATACTAAAAAAATGAAATGTCCAAATTGCAAAGATGTAAATCTGGTTATGACAGACCGTAACGGAATAGAGATTGACTACTGTCCTGAATGCCGAGGTGTTTGGCTTGACCGCGGTGAACTTGATAAAATCATTGAACGGACAACTCAAAATCTTAAAATCCCACAAGACGATATGTTTCATGGCAAGCAATATCATTCAAGGGACAATGATTATCGTTACAAAAAAAAGAAAGGACTCTTAGGAGAGCTTTTTGACTTTTAAAAGTAATTCTATTGAATCTGTTTGGAAATAATTTATTTTTATGTCACAAGAGTTGCAAGTTAAAAATAGAGAATTAGTTGTCTTTTTGAAAAAAGATGATTTTTTTGACAATACATTATTAGAAAAAGTAAAAAAAATAATTAGTAAAATACCTGACAGAAATCTGACATTATCTGAAATAATAAACCTATTAGGAAACGACGGTTTATTAATATTTGCATCAATATTATCTATAATATTTCTAATTCCAGTGTCAATACCTGGTATTAGTACTGTTTTTGGAGGCATAATTTTTTTTATAGGAATAAGTAATTTCTTAAATAAAAGTTTGTGGTTACCTTCTTCTATAAAAAACAAGTCATTCCCATCGGAAAAGTTACGCACTGCTTTAAACAAAGGGTTAAAGTGGTTTTATTTTTTAGAAAAAATAAGCAAGCCGCATCGTTTTAGACTCATAACATGTAACAAAATTGCAAGTAAAATCAATGGTTTTTTGATTTTGTTTGGTTCTATTTTGCTAATGATACCTTTAGGACTAATGCCCTTTAGTAATACTTTGCCGGCATTAATTATTCTTTTTCTATCAATAGGAATTATTCAGAAAGACGGAATTATAATTCTTCTTGGATATTTTTCCGTTTTGGGAGCTTTTATATATTTTGGATTATTTTTTTCGACTATAATTTTAGCTTTTAAAAAAATAGTTGAAAGCATTACAATGTGAATTTTTATTAACAAACTTATTTGTTCTCAAAGATGGTAAAAAACGAAAGCGGGAAATGGCATGCCATTGACTATAAAGAGGTTCTTGAAAATTTTGAGAGTTCATTACAAGGGCTTGAATTAGAAGAAGTAGAAACAAGACGTCAAAAGTACGGAGCAAACGAACTTAAACGTAAAAATAAAGATGGCATTTTAAAAGTGCTTTGGCGGCAAATTAACAATCCATTGATTTGGGTTTTAATTGGTTCAAGCACGTTGGCTACCGCATTGGGTAAAATTACCGATGGAATGGTAGTGCTTGCCGTAGTGGTAGTAAACTCAATTATTGGCTTTATTCAGGAATACAAAGCAGGTAAAGCCATTGAAGCTCTAAGTAACATGGTTCCCGAAAATGCTACAGTAATTCGAAATGGCAATATAATAACCATACCTGTTTCTGAGATTGTTCCCGGCGATATTGTTCAGGTGGCTGCCGGCGACCGCATCCCTGCCGACATGAGGATAATACAGCAAAAAAACCTACAAGTAGAAGAAGCTGCTTTAACAGGAGAATCGGTGCCGTCTCAAAAAACTACCGAAGCTGTAACTCCCGATGCTGTAATTGGCGACAGAAAATGTATGGTATATAGTGGCACTTTAGTAGTTTCAGGCACTGCTACGGCAGTGGTTGTAAAAACGGGTATGGATACCGAACTTGGTAAAATATCCGATATGCTTAACGAAACCGTTGATTTAGATACGCCATTAACAAAAAAGTTAGGTGTTATTGGCAAATACTTAACCATTGGTATTGTTGCTATCACTGCAATTATTATGTTTATTGGAACATACCGTGCATTGGGGCAAGGGGTATTATTGTTCGATGCACTTAAAGAAAGCTTAATTTTTGCAATAGCTTTGGCAGTTGGTGCTATCCCTGAAGGTCTCCCGGCTGTTGTTACCATTGCCCTTGCCATTGGGGTACAACGTATGGCAAAACGAAACGCCATTATTCGTAAACTTCCTGCGGTTGAAACTTTAGGAAGTACAACTGTTATTTGCTCTGATAAAACTGGAACACTTACACGAAACGAAATGACTGTAAGTGAATTGTGGAACTATAACTATAGCATACAAGTAACAGGTGTTGGTTATCATAAAGCTGGTGTTTTCAAACAAAACAATGCTGAACTAGCAGCTTTACCCGAAGATATGTTGCTTTTGCTTAAAAAAGCTGTGCTTTGTAGTGATGCAAATGTGCTTTATACCGCAAACGAATACAGTATCTCGGGCGACCCTACCGAGGTTGCTTTGGTCGTTGCAGCTGCAAAAGCGGGGATTTCAATTGATGGTTTACGTCAGGAAATACCAAGAAAAGATGTTGTGCCTTTCGACTCTGAAAAGCAATACATGGCAACCCTTAACGACAATATTATTCTTAAAGGGGCACCAGAGGTTGTGCTAAAACGTTGTTCAACACATGTTGGTGGTGTAAACTTGGATACACAAAAGATTATTTCTCAAATAGAATTGCTTGGTTCGAAAGGGAT